>JAIRLK010000342.1 GCA_031259515.1 Treponema sp.
AAACATCGTCAAGGTGATACTCGTTGTCAAGGGAGCTTACCCAGACCGCGTCGCTGATGTTCCCCAGGGTAAGCCGTATCTGTTTGTCCAGGAAGTACGCCCACCCGTAAATGCCTTCAACAGAAAAACCGGCGGGCTCGCCGTCGGGCAGTTTGGAAAATGAAGTGTCCAGTTTTGCCCCGAACCGGTCCTTGCTGGCCGAGGCGTTTAATTTAAAAAGCGTTTTTCCCTCTTCCCGGTGTTTAACCCCGAAGGATTCATCGCCTTCG
Organism: Treponema sp.; assembly: GCA_031259515.1. Classification (GTDB taxonomy): domain Bacteria; phylum Spirochaetota; class Spirochaetia; order Treponematales; family Breznakiellaceae; genus JAIRLK01. The sequence goes on from JAIRLK010000342.1 coordinate 270, forward strand.
TAGGGGATGTCAAGGGCAATCCCGGTGTACATCTCGCCCCCAAGGACAACCTGGGCGTATGCGCCGCCGGCCAGAACGCCGAACAAAACCGAAAGAACAATAATCTTTTTCATATATTCTCCTTCAAAAAAACTGCGGGGACAGGGCCGCCAGGATCCGCAAACGGATAAAACACGCCGCGTTTTATCCGCCCGCGATCCTGTCGTGCCCCGGTTGCGGTTATTTCGCGGCTTCCGCAGCGGCTTTTTCGCCCGCCAGTCGGCCCGATGTTATGGCCCAGCCCTGGGCGGCAGCGCCGTACCCTACATAGGCTTTTTTGGCGTTAAAGAGTACGCCCATAGAATCCTGTCCAACGGCGTAGAGGCCGGGTATCTTCACCTTGTTTGCATCCAGAACCTGCATATCGCCGTCTATGTCCAGGCCCCCGCAGGTGCCGTAGTAGTACCCCGCGCCCAAAATGGCGGTATACCCGCCAGCTGCGGTACTGTTTTCGGTAACCCCTTCGGTGTAGTAATTGGTTCCGGGCGTCCCCGGAGGGGCAAAGAAAGCAGGAACGTTACTCTTATCATAGTCGGGGTCTGGGGTTCCCTCCACATAACCGTTGTACTGGGTGACGGCAGCTTTCAAATTGTCTGCGGGAACACCCAGAGCTTCCGCCAGATCATCCAGAGTGGCCGCCCTTACTACATTGCCGCGTCCTTCGCTTACGTCAAGAATATCGTCAAGTTCGGGAATAGGAACGTTCGGGGCGGGCGGCTGGCCCTGGCCCAGGAACATTGGCGCTGAACTAAATTTCGCGCCTTCCGTTTTGATCTTCGCAAGAACGTCGTTGGAGAAGATAGCCGCATAGAAACCGCCGACCCTCCAGTTTTCAAAGGCAATGCTCCCCATCAACATACTCGCTTCATTGGAAAAGCGTTTCCCTCTTCGGTCTATGTCATATGCGGGCATGGCGTGTAGTCCCACTACCAGGCTGTCCCCTTTAAGGAGGAGGGAACTGGGAACCGTTTTGTAAAGGGTATCCTTTGCGGAATCCGCAAAGAGTTTATCCGGGATAATGTTTTTTACCTGGGCGATATGAACCATAGCGGGCATTTTAATATTATAGGTACCGGCATTGGCGTCATTTACGGCCATAGTAATACCGTCCCCCTGGTCCGTATGCACCGCTTCTTCCCGCATATCCGTCCCAAAGTGTTCTATCTTCATGTTCCGGTTGCCGATAAAGCCCCCGGTTGCCAGGATTACGGTTTTACCGTAGACCTCGTATTGGGTTCCGTCCCGGTAGACCGCCTTTACCCCGGCAACTTTGCCGTCGCTCATAATAAGGCCGCTAGCCCGTAGTTCCAGCTTATAGCCGTTTTTGGAGTTCCGGGCTTTTGCCCTTTCAATAGCCCTGGTGAACATGGTGGTTTTGTAAAGGTCATCCCCGTCATCACTGGTGTACCCGGGCCCGTCATAAGGAGGGTTATTATCCCATTGTTCACTGCCGTAGTTAGTAACGATGTTGTACTGAGGATACCCCAAGCCCGACGGACGGGCAAAGTGGAAATCGTACTGCCGGGCCAGCCAGGTTACCGTTGCGCCCGATTCATCAATTAATTGCTTTATCATTTCCCATTTGGGGCCGCCAGCATACGGCTGAGCTACAGACCCTTGAGGAGGTATCGGGTACAACGGATTGTCGTTGGCGTAAGTTTTAGTCGGCATTTCGCCGCTCGGTACAGCCGCTTCCATATCAATAAACCATTCCTTGAGCAGGGCATCCCTATCCGCATAGTCGGCCCCACTGGTATACAAGTCCTTTATGTATTCGGAATTGATCGCCATGGGGCCGCCCGCCGTCGCGGAATTGCCGCCGATTTTACCGGCCCATTCGATGCCGTAGACTTTAGCGCCGCCTTCGGCCGCTTTCAGGTACGCCGCCGTCCCCGATCCGCCCAAACCGACCACTACGACATCGTAACCGGTAAGTTTTACCGTGCCGGATCTTTTGGGCGGCGGGTCATACCATTCGGAAGACTTACCGCCCGCTTCGTCGATAGCCTCGGCAACCGCCATCTTGACGCCGCCGGAACTGAGGGTAGCCCCCGCAACCGCGTCTACGCCAAGGGTCTGGGCCTCGATGATACGGGGAATCATAAGGGCCTTAACCGAATCCAGGATAGGGCCGGTTTCCCCGTTTACCCCGACGCTGATGTCGATAAGGGTATTATTGGCAAATGTCGTCGATACCGTTATAGGGGTGGTAACGCTTTTCCCAATCCCTTCGGTGTAGTAAGTCCCGTCAGTTACCGGCGTCCGCAACGACTCGGTTGAGTCCGTGTCATTGGGGCAGGCGGCAAGAGCGAAGATCGCAAGGCCCATTAACAGGACGCTGACGCCTGTCATCACTTTTTGAAGGTTTTTCATAAAATCCTCCTGAACAATTGGTTTGTTTAACCCAACGGGTTAAAGGTTTCGGGGATACATCCCCTTGAAACACAAAGCAAGCGCCCCGTCCTGAGGCTGAACTTAACACATGGAAAAATTCACCGTAAAGGCGAAGAAGGCGCGCAAAGCTTATTTGCTGCCGTCCTCGCTGCCGAAATCACCATCGGTAATTTTATAAAGCGCTTTTCTGCCGGCCTTTATGATTCCGTCTCTCGTAAAAGCAGCAGAGGCGCTTGATATGGCATCCAGGGAATTTGCATTTATTATAAGAGCAGGCGCCCTCTTTATAAGTTGGCCGCCAATAGCCGGGGTTTCTTGTTTTCCGTCGATGTCTACACCGGTAATATACCCGGCCGCCAAGGTAAGGGTTACCGTGACGGGGCCGCCATATCCCTGGTTGCTGCCTGTTTCCGTTCCTGAATATGTTCCCATAGGCTCGCCCTGGGGCACGTCGGCGGGATCGTACTCCACAAAACAGGCCGCCAAGAGAAGGCTTATCGCGGCGGCCCCGGCCAGCAGCGTCAACAATTTCTTCGTCATCGTTGTATTCTCCTCAACAAAGATGTATTTAGAGCGGCTTTCCCAAAACTTCAGTCTTGGGAAAACCGCCTGGTTTTTACTATCAGCCTGTTGCACTTGTGGATTTTTGCGCCATCAGTAACGCAAAAATCCCGATTATCCGGCCTGCTTTGGCAGTTTGCAGGGTAAAAAAGCGCCTTGCAGTCGCTTTTTTGGGATTTTA
>JAIRLK010000073.1 GCA_031259515.1 Treponema sp.
TTTACTGTTTTGGCGATCTTCCACCAGAAAAAGATAAAGAATTATTTAATTTTCAAAATATAACATTTAGGGCTATTGATATTGGTATACGATTTGACTTTTTTCAATAAATTAAAATAAAATACGCCCGCCATCATATTATTCCAAAAACAAACATTTGAATTGAAGGAATTATTCCTTGATATAGATGGCAACTTGCAAACATCAAATCCACAACAAGACCGATATAATAAGCGCCGCCCATATCTGGCTGTATACCGCATTCTCGCTGGTTCCCCAATATGTCTTTATCTTCAGGTTCTGCTTTATCTTTTTGAAGAATAATTCAACCTGCCACCGCCTCTTGTATATCTCCGCTATTTCCTGCGCCCCCATCTCTAAATCGTTGGTAATAAATTCATACGTATGACGGTATTCCACGTCATAATACTTGATCTTCATCGGTTTGGGATAATTCTTTTTGGTTTTCGCCCCCGTCAACTGTATATATTTTCATTTTATACCTCCAAAATATCAATTTTCATATCTTTCCCGTATAATAAGCCTAGCACATCACCCCCAAAAAACACAAATTTTTCGTGGGACCTTGAACCAGACAAGGCCCCGCACTGTAAACTCCTACGGTTCAACCCGCTTTCTGTCCCGGGGGAAAAGGCTTGCCTCTTTGACGTTTGCCAAACCCAGAATCTTTTGGGTAAGCCGTTCACAGCCCACCGCAAACCCGCCGTGGGGAGGGCAGCCGTACTTGAGAAGCGACAGATACCCGGTAAAATCCCCGGGCTTTAGGCCGAATTTGGGGAGGGTCTCCAAGAAGACATTGTAATCATGCTGGCGGCGTCCGCCGGTGGTGATCTCCAGGCCCCGGAACAGGGTGTCGAAACTCATGGTCAGCGCTCCCGATCCGCCCGCGCCGGCATCCAGGGGATAGGTATAGAAGGGCCGGTAGCGCCGGGGGAATTCGTTGACAAACGCCAGTTCTATCCCGTATTCTCGGCCGGCCCAGGCGCAGATGAGCCGCTCCGCTTCGGGGTTGATGTCGAAGATACGTCCGCCGGAAGAGCCGCCGCTTTTTTTGGCCGCCGCCGCCTCGTCATTGGCGATTTTCAGGGCTTCCTCATAAGGCACGATAGGAGCCTTGGCAAGAGAAGACGGTTCCGGTACCGAAGCGTTCCAAAGGGCAAGCTCCCCGGCGTTTTTCCGCGCCGCCTGGTCAAAAATATGGGCCAAAAGGCCCCGCTCAAGTTCAATCAGGTCTTTTTCCGACTCAATGAACCCCATTTCCACATCCAGCGACACGTATTCGTTGAGGTGCCGGGGAGTGTCGTGCTTCTCCGCCCGGTACGCCGGGGCAACCTCGAAGACCCGTTCCAGACCGCTGGCTACCATGACCTCTTTATAGAACTGGGGAGACTGGGCAAGGTACACTTTCCGGTCAAAATAGTCCACCTCAAAGAGTTCGGTGCCCCCCTCGGTACCGCTCCCCACGATCTTACTGGTCTTGATCTCCGTAAAGTCCCGGCCCCGCAAATAAGCGGAAAAAGCTTCTATAATAGTAGCCTGAACCTTAAAGATAGCCGTAATCCTGGGATTTCTGAGGGAAAGGATGCGGTTGTCCAGGATGGTTTCTAGGCCCGTCTTGGCAATGTCGCCGTTTACCTGGTAGGGAAGGTCCGGCGCGGCCCGGCTGATGACCTCCAAGGAAACCGCCCGGAGTTCCGCCCCGCCGGGGGCCTTCTCATTCAGAGCCGGAACACCCCTAACGCGGATCACCGATTCAGGGGTCAACTTCCCGGCGTCAGCCAGACTTTCGGACAGGACAATCTGAAGGATGCCGGACCGGTCCCGGAGTACCACAAAGGTAATGCCCCCCAGTTCCCGGATCCGGTGAACCCAGCCGGAAACTTCAATTTCAACGCCGGTCTTGTTTTCCGCCGCCGCCTTTATCGCTTCGTTCGCCAAATAGCGCATGGATCCTCCGGATTCATTACTTGTTAGCCGCAGGCTGCGGCGCCTCGATAAGGCGCTTAACCTGTTCCCCGGCAACGCCGGGATCAGCCCGTCCGGCGGTCCGCTCCAGGACCTTGCCGACAAGATAGGCGGTAAGGGTACGCCGGCGTTTGGGGTTGACGGCCTCCCGGGCTTCCTTAAAGAGAGGCCCTTCATCTTCGTATACCCCTCGGACCGCTTCGGCGATCCGCTCCGGGTCGGTAAGAAGGTCCCAGCCCCGTTCCCGGATGAGGTCCTCCGGGTCCCGGTCTTCCGCGATAACCGCTTCCAGGGTCTGCTTGGCGTTCTTCCCCGAAACCTTACGCTGAGCGCTCAAGACAACCAGGGAGGCAAGACGCCTGGGGGTTATCTTGAGGGAGGCAATGGCGGACAGGGGAAGCCCCTCCCGGCTGAGGATATGCCGTATATCCGACGCAAGCCGGCTGCTGATACGGCTCGCCGCATCGTTTTTTTCAAGGCCGCGCGTTACCGCTTCAGCCACAGCTTCTTCAAAGTAATCGGCTTCGGCCTTTTCGTCGCAGATAAGGTCCGCAAGCTCGGAGGAAAGGCCATACTCCGCCTCAAAACGCGCGATCCGCTCCTGGGGAAGCTCCACCAGCGCGGCCTCCACCGAGGCGAGAAAAGCCGCGTCTGGGGCAAAGACCGGAAGGTCCGGTTCGGGGAAGTAGCGGTAGTCCTGGGCGTTTTCCTTGGTCCGCATGGGCTCCGTCTGGTCCCGGTTCTCATTCCACAGCCTGGTTTCCTGAACCACCTCTTTACCGGCATCCAGCACCCCCCCCTGACGGACTATTTCGTAGTTGAGGCCCAAACGCACAAAACGTGAAGAATTGAGGTTCTTGATCTCCACCTTCTTCCCCAGGCCTCTTCCCGGCAGGTTGATGGACACGTTGGCATCCGCCCGAAGGGAACCTTCCTCCATGTTACCGTCGCAAACGCCCAGATACCGGACCATGCGGCGGAGCTGGCGTATGAAAAGCTCCGCATCCTCGCCGGTTTCCATGTCAGGCTCGGTTACAATTTCCAGGAGAGATACCCCAGCGCGGTTGTAGTCCAGCAGGGATACCGTACCGGTGTGGATCATCTTTCCCGCGTCTTCTTCCAGATGGCATTCCTTGATGCGCACCCGCTTCTTGAGGGGCGCGATCTTGCCGTTCCCTTCCAGGTCCATATAGCCGTTCTGCCCCAAGGGGGAAGCGAACTGGGAAATCTGGTAGTTTTTGGGCATGTCAGGGTAAAAGTACTGTTTCCGTTCAAACCAGGTCCGTTCCGGAATGCGGCAGTTGAGAGACCGGGCTACGGTACATCCCATACGCATGGCCTCAATGTTGAGGGAGGGTAGCACGCCGGGATAGCCCATGCAGACCGGGCATATATGGGTGTTGGGTTCGTCCCCAAAGGCGGAGGGACAGGCGCAAAAGACCTTAGTCCTTGTTAAAAGGTGAATGTGGACTTCAAGTCCTATGAACGACTGGTACATGACTAACTCCAAAAGGCCCTATACCCTTCCGGGTGGGGAAAGGGATAGGCTTTTTCATAAGTTTCGACAATATCCAGCAGAGTTCCCTCGGCAAAGGCCCGTCCCAAAAGCTGAACCCCCACGGGAAGCCCACCCTCCACCCCCACGGGAAAGGCCAGGGCCGGAAGCCCCGCCAGGTTGGCGCAGCAGGTCTAGAGGTCCGCCGCCTTCTGGGTAAAGGGTGAAAGGCCCGCATCCCCCCGGCCAAAGGCCCTGGTGGGGAACACCGGCATAAGGATAGCGTCGCAGGGCGGCTTGGGACCCGCCGCGCCGCTTGAAAATTCAACAGCATCTGGTGAGCCATCATCCCCCAGGAACATCTCGAAATTCCGGCGTATCCCGGCCCGGATCCGCTGAGAGCGAAGGTAGTACCGGTCCTGGAACCCGGAACGGAGTACAAAGGTTCCTAAAAGTATCCTGAGCTTTACCTCGCCGCCGAATCCGGCCTCCCGGGCCTTGTCGATGAGGTCGTCGGGATTCTCCGCCCAATCCGGGCGCTGTCCATAACGTATGCCGTCAAACCGGGCCAAGTTGGCGCTGGCCTCGGCGGCGGCGATGGTGTAGTAAGCAGGCACTCCATATTTAAGGCTGGGGAGTTCCACCTCTATCAGGGTATGGCCCAGGGCGGCAAGCCGTTCCCTGGCAAGGTCAAAGCCCCGGCGCACCTCCGCTTCCAACTCTGCGGCCTGGGCGGCGGTCTCCAGGGCCTGCTCTTCCGCAACGGCGCCTGCTTCCCGGGTGGACGCCTCCTGAGCGGCGGCGGCGGCTATGGCCCGGGCTATGGTCTCGGCGGAAAGCACCCCTATTACCTTGGAGACGTCCCGGCCAGGCGTGGGGCCGCCGTCCTGACCGTACAGGGGCGGCGATGAAGCCGGGGCATCCCGGCTCGTCTGGTCCATAGGGTCCTTCCCCCGTATGGCGGCAAAAACCGCCCGGCACCGGACCGCAGTGTCCGAGAGTACGCCTATAGTTTCAAGGCTCGATGCATAGGCCACAAGACCGTACCGAGAAACCGCCCCATAGGTAGGCTTGAGCCCCACCACCCCGCAGAAGGCCGCAGGCTGACGCACCGACCCTCCGGTGTCCGATCCCAGGGCAAAGGGCGCAAGCCCCGCAGCCACCGCCGCAGCGGAACCCCCGGAAGACCCCCCGGCAACCCGGCTTATATCCCAAGGATTGTTGGTCCGCTTGATCCCCGAATTGTCCGTAGAAGACCCCATGCCGAATTCATCCAAATTGGTCTTACCCACAACCACCGCCCCAGCGGCTTCAAGCTTTCGCACCGCCGTAGCCGTGTAGGGAGACCGCAGTTTCTCCAGGAAGCGGGAACCGCAGCTTAGGGAAAAGCCCCTAACCGCAATGTTGTCCTTTACGGCGCAAGGAAAATCCCGCAGGGCCGCGGCAAAGGGACTGGCGGCAACGGAAGCGGATGCCGCTTTTTCGCCCGCTTCCAGGTTATATTCAATAAAAGCGCCTATTTTTTCTTCCCATTCTTCAAAATATGATGAAAACCCTTCAGGCCTTCTCAATGGCATAACAATTCCTCCAGGACCGCTCATTTCCGGCGGCTCAATTAAACGGGTATGGCGGAGTGAGCGGAAAGCCCCGCCCTTACAGGACGTTAGGAATCAGGATAAACCGACCATCCCGTTCACCCGCGTTGTCAATCAGATTGGGGATTTCAGGCTGATTCAAGCCGGTGGAAGCGGTAGTATGGACGTCGGCCCGGAAATAACCGATGCACACGGTCCGGGCATTCGCCCCGGCGGCATCGATCTCGCGGGAACCGGGAACGGGAAAAGCCGCCGTATCCCCGTCAGCCGCCTGCATAGCGGCGAAAAAGCCCAGCATCTGTTCAAAAGCGGGAAAAGAAGCGGCCAATTCCCCCTCATCAAGGTTAAGATGCGCCAGTTGGGCGGTTACTTTTAAATCCTCAATATCCATGGATAGAATCATGACATGAACAACTGCGCGATGTCAAGGTGACGCGTTGCCTCAAAATTAATCTAGCCGAAAAGGGGTCAGTTCCTTAAAACCAAAACCTAGCCGAAATCAGACCGCTTCGGCCTGTCCTGCCCCCTCACCGGAGGCCTGTTTCTCCTTGTCCTTTTCCCGGTTTATCTTCAAGAGCCGTTCCTCCGCCCGGTTCAACCGGTTGTTCAATTCCACCGGATTATCGGCGTTCTTCCGCCGCCTCAGTTCCGCCTTGCTTTCCTCCGACACCTCGGCAGACTCAAGCAGCCACCCGCAGGGTGTCCTGGGACTCTTTTCTTATAGCGGCCATCCCCCAGCTTCTCCTTATCTACCAGCCGAAAAGACGGATACCAGTAGTTATGCGCAATACGACCCTAAATTTTTTTGAATATTTTATGAAAAACATTGACAAGATTATAAAGATGCAATAATATTCTAAATATTAGAGGAAAGAAATGATGAAAACCCCTAAACATTATATTCTTCTTATTTTTATCGTGTTTATAGGATGTTCAACCTCAAACAAACAGGGTAAAGGAATAACAAATGTTCCGTCTATGAATAGGGTTGACTTAATTCATTCTCTTTCTTTGGCGGAGAATGACTGGAACTTAGACACTGCTGATACTCAAAAAGCATATTAATATGCTAACTTATTATATCAAAGCGGTAATTTCTGGCGGAGTTGGGAGATAATGGAAAAGTTTGAAAACAAAACAAATTTATCTCCTTCATTCATATTATTGGCCGGGAAGCTATCCTATATGTTAGGATATTATGATATTTCAGAATATTATTTTAAGAAATTAATTGATAATATTGAATATCATGATATTGTTTTGTCAAATTTATTGTTAGTTTATTATCAGCAAAACAGATTTGATAAAATCAAAGAATTGCCTTTTTCTTCTGAAAATAGAGATGCATTAATTCCACTCATCGGTGCTTTTATTGATAATCCCTATCAAATCCAATGGTCTAACTTAGAAAGAACATCGGTAATAAAATTTATCACTACCGATATTCTGCCGGTATTTGATATAAAGGTAAATGGTAAAACTATTATGGTACTTTTTGATACCGGGGCTGATATGCTTGTTCTTGATCCTG
>JAIRLK010000095.1 GCA_031259515.1 Treponema sp.
GGGCACAATTCTGCGGATCAGTGACTCCTTTCCCTCCTCGAAACCGCCAAATTTGGCCATTTAGAGGCTATTTTTATATCCCACCCCGGCTCAAATGGCCTAAATGTAAAATTGCTGAAGCGCCGCATCTTTGGTTTGACAAAAGTCGTTTTTTTTGCCAGACTTTAATTACGTTGAGTTTTTAACGTAAGGAGTAGATGAGAATGCAAAACTATGTATGCAACGTATGCGGGTACGTGTACGATCCCGCGTCCGGAGACCCCGACAGCGGGATAGCCCCCGGTACGCCCTTTGAATCCATTCCGGATAGTTGGGTCTGCCCAGTCTGCGGCGTCGGTAAAAATGATTTTTCTCCGGCAGTATAAAAAGCCCCGGCGCGTGCCGGGGTATAAAAGCGAGGCGATGCGGTGCTTTCCAGAGACGATTTTATTTTTACCATAGGATATGACGGCGACGCGGCGGTGGTTGACGGGCAGGCCAAACGGCGGTATGGCTCTTTGTCCACCGCCGGTCTGACGGAAAAGGGCCTTTTCCGCGCCGCCTATTCTTCCGCGATCTATTCCAAAGATCCCGGGGAACTCCAAACCGTACTGGATGCCTACAACAAAGTTTCCGGCTCCTCTTTTACCGCCGCATCTCCTCTGGACCGCCTGTTTGGGGTTTTTCCCGTAACCGTTAAGCGGACTATGACGCTGTAGGAGTTTTTGTAAAAAGGCGGGTTTTTTTACCGGAGAGGCTATTCCAAAACTTCAGTTTTTGGAACAGCTTCCCTGGATTTAATGGAAAAACCGGGCTTTTTTCGATTTTTTTTACCTGCTCGCCACCCCCTCAACTTACTCAACCGTAACCGATTTGGCTAGGTTCCGGGGTTTGTCTGGGTCCAGGCCTCGCTGAACCGCGCAGTAATAGGCGTAAAGCTGGCAGGGGATCACCGAGAGGATGGGCGTCAGGCTGTCCTCCGTCCGGGGGATACGGAAGACTTCGTCTGCGGTTTTGTCGAAGTAATCCACGCCGTCGTAGGTGATCACCAGGGCAGCCGCGCCCCGTGCCTTCACCTCTTTGATGTTGGAATCCATCTTGTCAAAGAGGGCCGTCTGGGTACAGATGGCGACTACCAGGGTGGACGTGTCCACCAGGGCGATAGGACCGTGTTTGAGTTCCCCGGCGGCAAAAGCCTCGGAATGGGTATAACTCACCTCCTTCAGCTTCAGGGCGCTTTCCAGACTCACGGCGTAATCAAAGAGACGGCCCATGAAGAACACCTTGGTCTTGTTGAACTGCCGGGAAGCGAAACGTTGAATGTTTTCCTGGGCCGAGAGGATGCGGGTGGCGTGGCCGGAAAGCTGTTCTAGGGCTTCGATATGGCTTGTCAGCTCGTTTTTAGCGATCACCCCCCGGAGCATACCGAACTGCAAGGCTATAAGATAGACGCACATGAGCTGGGTGGTAAAGGCTTTGGTGGAGGCCACGGCGATCTCCGGGCCGGCCCAGGTATACATCACCAGGTCCGCTTCCCGGGCCAGGGTTGAGCCTACCACGTTGGTGATGGCAATGATACGGGCGCCGGCTTTCCGGGCCATGCGCATGGCCGCCAGGGTATCCGCCGTCTCACCGGACTGGCTTATAATAATGAAGATATCTTTTGGATCGGAGAGGGGGTTCCGGTAGCGGTACTCAGAGGCGATCTCCGCGTCGGCGGGAATCTGGGCGAAATATTCGAAGGCGTGCTTGCCGATGACCCCAGCGTGCCAGGCGGTACCGCAGGCGGCGATAACCACCCGGCGCGCCTCGGCCCAGGACGCGTCAAAACCGATTTCCTCCAGATTAATCGATGTGCCGCCCTCGTTCTTGAGCCGGGCCCTGAGAGTATCGGTTAGGGCTTTGGGCTGCTCGTTGATCTCCTTGAGCATGAAGTGTTCGTAGCCGCCCTTCTCCGCAGCTTCGGCATCCCAATCAACATGGCTCTTCTCTTTTTGAAGGCTCTGCCCGTCTTCATTGAAGAACTCCACCCGGTCCCGGTACAGCACCGCGATCTCCCGGTCCGCCAGGTAGTACACGTCCCTGGTGTGTTCCAGCAGGGCCGGCACATCCGAGGCGATGAGGTTTTCGCCCTGGCCCGCGCCCACCACCAAGGGGCTTTCCTTGCGTACCGCGATGATGCGGTCCGGATCGCTTTCGCAGATGATGCCCAGGGCGTAGGACCCCTCCAGCCGCTTGAGGGCTTCGGTTACTGCCTGTAAAAGGTCGCCATTGTAATGGAAGTCGATGAGATGGGCCACTACTTCGGTGTCGGTCTCGCTCCGGAAGACGACCCCATGAGCCTCAAGCCAGGCCTTCAGTTTGGCGTGGTTCTCGATGATTCCATTGTGAACCACCGCTATCTTGCCTGACACATCCGTATGGGGATGGGAGTTGATGTCCGAAGGCTCCCCGTGGGTAGCCCACCGGGTATGGCCTATGCCCATGACCGCGTTCAACCCGCCCTGTCCCGTTTCGGAGGCGATTTTATCTTCCAGGGACGGTAACGCACCCTTGGATTTACGGACCAGGAGACCCGCCTGCCCCAGGACCGCGATTCCCGCCGAGTCATAACCCCGGTATTCCAGCCGTTTAAGGCCGTTTAGCAGGACCGGGACCGCTTCTTCATTACCTATGTATCCAACAATGCCGCACATACTGTTTAATGGGTTACGATAAAGGCGTTAAAAACCAGAGGACTGGTTCCCGAATTACTGATCCCGTGATACGCGCCGTTTCCGGTGATCATCACGTCTCCTTTCTTAACCGGAACTTCCGTTCCGTTGTCATTCGCCCTACCGGTTCCTTCCAGAAAGACAAAATATTCGGTTTCCCCTTCATGCGGATGACATCCTATGGACGAACCCGGAGACAGGGCTATCTCCGCCGCCAGGCGGATGTTTTTTTGGGCGCCCCCTTCCACAAAATGCGTAAAGACAACCGTCCCTTCCCCGTTTCTGAGCCGCTCTTTCGATTCAACGTTCATCTCGTTTCTGTGTACAATCATACTATACCTCTTCATCTAAAAATACCGCAGGCCGCATTTTAAGCTATTGTTTTCAAAAGGTATACTACCAAAAGATGAAAATGAATCATATACTGGGGAGGATGAGAAGAGCGGGATACGACAGAAGGATACGACAGCGGGAAGAAGAAGCCTCCCGGCGCGGGAAGGCGGTATACCGCGTTTTGATGTGGATAGCGGCCGCCCTGGCGCTGGTTCTGCTTGCGGGAACCCTGTACGCGCTTGTTTTCCGTTCCGGCAGGGCGGAGCCGCCGCTCCAGACACGGGGAAGCGCCCTGCTTCAATCCGCCACAGACGGCGGCGTTTTTACCGGCATAGGCCGGCTCCGCGCCGCCACCGCCGGCCCTGAACCGGTAACCGTGATACTGTCTATTGTTTTTCCCTATCCGGCGGACGACAAACCCTTTACGGAAGAGCTGGCATCTCAAATCGTGAATTTTAGAAGTACCACGCATGAATACTTTGCATCTTTGACAGCGGAAGAACTGCGGCGTAAAGACGATGCTTCGATAAAGGCGGAAATACTGCGCCGGTATAATCCGCTGCTCCGGCTTGGGCAGATAAAAACGCTCTATTTTAGTGAATACCTTGTAATTGAATAAGAACCCGCGCAGGGTAAAATGCGTGGGAGACTTCCCCCGCCGCCGAACCGCTCCCAGCGGCCGCAAACTCCATGGTCATTGTAAAAATATTCATTCTATCTATACTAAACAGAATGTATATTTATGTATGGGGGCCTTCTTAATGGAGAATGTAGGGCGCTGTATATCCAGAATAGCCGGAAACGATTATATCCACTCAGATCTGTACGACAAATTCAGCGTCAAACGGGGACTCCGCAACGCGGACGGGACGGGCGTACTCGTAGGATTGACTCGTATAGGCGATGTCCACGGTTATATTATGGAGGAAGGCGAAAAAATAGCGGTGGACGGCAAGCTGTTTTACCGGGGCATAGACGTGGAAGAACTTATTAACGCCGCCGTTGCCGAAGGCCGTTACGGTTTTGAGGAAACGGTTTATCTTCTCCTGTACGGTTCCCTGCCTGCCCGGGAACAGCTTGAGGAGTTTTGCTCCCTCATGGGGCGGAATCGGGCGCTGCCGAAGAATTTCGCCGAAGACAGCATCATGAAGGCCCCGTCCCGGGACATCATGAATAAGCTCGGACGTTCGGTTCTGACCCTGTACTCTTACGACGACGACCCGGAAAATCTCTCCCCGGAGAACGTACTCCGTCAATGTTTAGAGCTTATTGCCCGGTTTCCCACCATTACGGCCTATTCTTACATGGCAAAGAAACATTACTACGACCATGAAAGCCTTATCATCCATTTGCCGGAATCAACCTGCCAGAGCGCCGAGACTATCCTTTCCCTTATCAGGCCGGACCAGAAGTTTACCCGTCTGGAGGCGGAAATCCTCGATCTGGCCCTGATACTCCATGCGGAACACGGGGGAGGGAACAACTCTACCTTTGCGGTCCACCTGGTTTCCTCGGCGGATACGGACACCTACGCGGCCCTTACGACGGGCATCAATTCCCTCAAGGGATTTAAGCACGGAGGCGCCAACATCAAGGTGATGGGCATGATGGAGGACATTAAGGCGCATGTTGCCCATTGGGACAGCGAAGATGAGGTGTCCGCTTACCTGGCAAAGATACTCCGGGGCGAAGCCTATGACGGCCGGGGCCTGGTTTACGGCCAGGGCCACGCGGTATACACCAAGTCCGATCCCCGGGCGGTACTTCTGAGGAACAAGGCCGCCCTGCTTGCGGTAGAGAAGCGTCTTACCGATGAATTCAACCTGTACTGTCTTATTGAGCGGCTCATGCCCGCGGTCTTCAAGGCGGTCAAAGGCTCGGATAAGGACATCTGCGCCAATGTGGACTTCTACTCCGGCTTTGTCTACAAGCTGCTGGGCATACCTTCGGAACTGTTTACCCCCCTGTTCGCGGTGAGCCGCGTCGCGGGGTGGTGCGCACACCGGCTGGAGGAGATCATCTCCGGTGGACGCATCATCAGGCCCGCTTACAAGTGCGTCCAGCCGCGTTTCACCTATGTCCCTATGAACGAACGGAAAAACGAGCAGGTGTAAGGCGGGGTTTCTTCTTCCTGCCAAACCCGCCCGCTCAGGAGCCTAAAAAACCGTCCGGGGTTTTCCCGGACGGCGCCTCCTTATCCTAACAGGTGAATAGAAAAATCCGCAGCAACTTAAAACGGTAAAGGCTCTGTTTCTTTACTCTTCGGCTTCCTGGGTATGGAAGGACTGGGCCGCCTTGATGACATCTTCGGCAATCCGTCCGGAGATGGGGGCGTAATGGTCAAATTCTACGCTGAAAGAACCGGTACCGCTGGTGATGGACCGTAGATCTATCGAATAGCGCAACAGTTCCGCCTGGGGAACCTGAGCGCGGATTTCTTCTATGCCGCCGCCTATGGCATCCTGGCCCAGGATCTTGCCCCGTTTCCCTGAAAGGTCAGACATCACGTCCCCCAGGTATTTTTCTTCCACAAAGACCGTAAGATTCATGATGGGTTCCAGGAGGGAGGGGGAGGCCTGCCGCATGGCTTCCTTGAAAGCATTCCGGGCGGCCAGCTTAAAGGCCAGCTCCGATGAATCCACCGAGTGCTCCTTGCCGTCCACGATTTTTACTTCCACGTCCACCACGGAGTAGCCCGCCATGACGCCGGAAGTCATGCCTTCCAGCACCCCCTTTTCGACGCCGGGGATGTAACCCTTGCTTATGGCCCCGCCAAATATGGCGTTGATGAACTTGTAGTTTTCCCCCCGCGGCAGGGGAGCGATTTCCAGAACCACCCGGCCATACTGTCCGTGGCCGCCGGTCTGCTTCTTGTGAGTGTATTCCGCCCCGGCCTTCTTCGTGATGGTCTCCCGGTACGCTACACGGGGTACATGGGTTTCCACGTCAATCTTCTGGTTCTGCTTGATCTTGTCCAGGATGATATTTACCTGAAGCTCCCCCATACCGGAAATAACCGTTTCTTTGGTCTCAGTATTGAAAGCGTACCGGAAGGTCTTGTCCTCTTCGGTTGCCCGAATAAGGGCCTCTCCCAGTTTGTCGTCGTCTTTTTTCTGGACCGCGTTCACCGCCACGGCGTGGACCGGCGCCGGGAAACGGAGAGGCAGGAAGTTGATACCCGTACCCCCGGCAGTAATGGTGTCGTTGGTCTTGAGGGTAGCGGACTTGGCGATGATTCCCACGTCCCCGGCATTGAGTTCCCGAATTTCCTCGAGCTTCTTACCCTGGCAGATGTACAGCTTACCCACCCGTTCCTTCTTGTTTTCGGTAACATTGAGAATTTCCGATTCCGTAGCAAGTTTGCCCCCCAATACTTTGACCCAGGAAAGTTTTCCGGAAAACTGATCATAGGTGGTTTTGATCACCAACGCGGCCAGGGGCTTGCTGGGATCAATCGGAAATTCCTGTTGGGAACCGTCGGCTCCGATTACTATGTCCGCAGCAACGGCGGGGACCGGACTTATGCCGGCCATAAAGTCTAGGAGGGGGAGGAGGCCGGAATTTTTCAGGGCTACCCCCGCAAAGGCCGGTACGTAACTATGGACCGCCAAGGCTTCGATAAGGCCGATGTGCAACTCCTCGGCATCCAGGGAACCCTTGTCTATGTATTTTTCCATCAGGGAGTCGTCCCCTTCGGCGGCGGCCTCAATAAGCCGCTCCCGTGCGGCGTCAACGGCATCCTGGTATTCGGCGGGGATGGGGCCTTCTTTTTCGAGTTCTCCGGCGGCGCCTAAGGTATAGGCCCTGGAATTAAGAACGTCAATAACCCCTGTATAGCCCGGCCCCGCGCCCATAGGCAGGGTAAAAGGCACCGGGTCTACCTTGAATTTCTCCTTAATATCCTGGAGAGCTCTGTTGAAATCGGACCGCTCATCATCCAGTTTTGTGATAAAGACGCCACGGGGTTTCTTCCGGCCTTCCAGGTTGCGCCAAAGCTTTACCGTTTCAATCTGTACACCCGCCCTTCCGTCAACGGTCAAGAGGACGAATTCCGCGGCCCGGAAACTCAGAATGACATCCCCGGTAAAGTCCGATGATCCGGGAGTATCGAAGATGTTGATCTTCCGGCCGTTTTTTTCCACATGGGCCAGGGCGGTATGAATAGAAATCTTCCGTTCTATCTCTTCGGGGCTGGAATCGCCTACGGTCTTACCCGATTCAACGGTTTCCGCCCGGGGAATCACCCCGCCCGCAAAGAGAAGATGTTCAAATAAGGTGGTTTTGCCGGTTCCGCCATGACCGGCTATGGCTACATTTTTTATACAATCCGTAGTGTAACTCATTGGGGAACTCCTTGCTAACCATATTGGAACGGACTTTGCATATTGTCAAGAAAAAATTTGTAACTCTGGAAAAAATTCATTAAAATACGTTAAAATGCGTTAATAAGAATATTAAGGGAAAGGTGAAATAGATGGACGATAGGAAACGAAGGATCCGGGAGCATGAAGACAAAAAGCGGGAAGCCCTGGATTCTATCGAGGTAATGCTGGAAAATTTGGGCGCATCCCTTCTGTCCCAGTCAGAACAGGATGTCAATTCGGACTATTGCCGGCTTAACCGGGACATTAACGATTCCGAGGTGTATATCGCCGCCATTGAAGAGGATATTGCCCGGCTCAAGGCGGTGGAAGAGGATATTCTGCGGAAAGACCAGGAAATCATAGCCCGGTCTAAAGACCTTGCGCTGCTCTTTGCCCGCCTGGGAGAACGTGTTCTGGAAGAAGGCGATTGTATTGACGCGATTAAGCCCTATCAGGGCCAGGCGGAAACCTTGTATTCCAGGATTAAATCCCTGGAAGAGCGGATGGCGCAGCTTGAAGATCGAAGCGACAGCAATGTTTTCACCTGGATAGGCAAAAACACCCAGGGAGTAGTGCTCCGTTCCTTTTTGGGAAAGAGCCGGAGCAGCCTCCAAAAACTTTATACCGCCGCCGGGGAGAAATACTCCCAGTTCGCCTCCGCAGAGACGGAGACCGCCGGCAGCGCCCGTTCGCTTCTTAAAGAAATTGATACCCTCAAAAAGGAAGCGGCGGTTCTTAGTTCCGGCCTTACCAGCCTAAAAGAAGAACGCCGGCGTATAAACGACGCCTTTATTCCCGATGGAGGCCCGGCTCAGAAGATACAGGTCCTGGAACGGCGCATCGCCCATGCACGGGAGGAGTTGCGGGACGTGTTCCTGCGTTACGGCCGTGAAGTCGAGGCCGTGGGCGCTCAGGATGCCGGCGGCCCCATCTCCCTTCCTCCCCTGGGGGAGACGGAGACCCGGCTTCTGGAAGACATCGGTAAAAGCAGGCAGTCTGTCCGGGAATATGACCGGGAAATAGAAAAGCTCAAGGCTTCCCTTGCTATAGACGAGGAGAAAGCAGCCATTGCCAAGATGGAAAAGGCCATCAAGGACCACGAAGGACGGATCCGGGCCGGAGAGGAGGCCATAGCAAGCCTTACCGCCCAGATTAGCGCGGCCAATGTCCGGATAGAGGAACTGACCAAGGTTTTGTAGGCGGCTGCAAAGCAGGCTCCAAGGGAACCCCGTTAACTAGGAGCCTGTTGCAGAGGATTGTATTAACCCCTCCACATGCCTATACCGGAAGAGGGTATCCGTAAATGCCCTGTTCCCCAAGGGGTCTTCTCCAAAATGGAAGAAGTGGCTTCCACAGCGGCAGTCGGAACACCCAAAGCCCGGTACGGGCTTTCCTCCCAGGATCTCCATATCCGCCGCAAGATCGCACTCCAGGTTCCGGTAGGAAAGGATAGGCAGGGGCCGCATCTTTTCCGCATAGGGGGTAACATAATCTATGTGCCAGTGTTTCTGTTTCCTCACCTTCCGCAAATGACGGTTTAGCCGCTGCTTCAGGTTTTTCCGGGCGGACCCAGCGTAAACATACCAGCCCTTACTGAAATGTACCATGCCCAGGGAACCGGTGGTAATGTTTCTGTCTTCGGGTATCCGTATAATCAAAAGGTAGTTCCCGCCGTTGCCCTCCGCCAGCGCCCCATGGCTCAAGTCCACCGGCATCTCTTCCCCGCTCAACGCCGCCTTCCCGTCTTCGCCGCATTCAAGGGGAAAAGCGTGGACGTGTACGCTTCCCTCATGGCCCGCCTGGCCCAGCCGGGAGAGCGCCGCGGCAAAGTCAGGGTCGGTATGCAGGTTAGGCGCAAACCGTTCCGGTTTTCCGTGCATGATGACAAAGAGGACATGGCAGGCATAGCCTTCTCCACTCAGGGCGGACAGTTCTTCCAGATGTTTCAGCGCCCGGATACTGGGCGCGTCGGGAAACATGGCGGTCCCGTATTCAACCAGCGAACAGGCCTTCACTTCCACAAGATGACGCCGCCCCTTGTCTCCGATGCACAAAAAGTCAAACCGCGAAGCGCCTAAAGAAAATTCGCGGTGAACCTCCCTCAGTCCGGAAATGATGCGCGGCAGTATGAGTGTTTCCGCCGCCCTATTGGCCCGGGAAGCGAACAGGGGAACTACCCCATCCCGGCAGCGCAGCCCCGCCGCCGTCCATTCCGTCTTTGCCTTCCTTTCCGTCCGCTTTTCAAGGATAAGATGCGCGCCCGGAAACATGAACTCCGTCATGCGTCCCGGATTAGGACAGTGACAGCGCAGTTCTTCTTTCCCATCACCGGCAATGATGAGGAACCGGTTAGGCCGGCTTATCAGGACCGCTTCCCGGTCAGGGTTAAACATTTTTACCCGCTCCATAGCTGATGATATGATCGGCTGGGAGCTTGTGTATAGAGCGTGGCATTGCTGGGCAGATCCCCGCAGCGGAGGAAAGTTTCCCCCCCTCCTTGAAACTCCCCGGTCCACCGGGTATCATCTGGCTATGTTTAACAGTATCCGGGGAATCATCACCGAAAAGTCAGGCGACATCCTGCGGGTAGAGACCGGGGGGGTGGAGTGGGACATCGCCGTACCCGCCACGGACATAGACCGGCTGCCGCCTGAAGGCCGGGAAGGGCGGGTTTTTGTCTGGCTCTATCACCGGGAAGATCAGATGAAGCTCTACGGCTTTGCCGACCTTGCGCGGCGGGCCACGTTTCTGGAACTCCTCAAGGTTGAAGGCATAGGACCCAAGGGGGCGCTCAAAATTTTGGGCGGCATAGGTCAGGAAGAACTGGAACGGGCCCTGGAAGCGGAGGACTTAAGCCGCCTTGAGGCGGTGCCCGGACTGGGGAAAAAGACCGCCCAGAAAATGATCCTGGCCCTCCGGGGAAAACTGACCCATGTCCCGGCGGCCTCCCCCAAGGCAAGCCCCTATGGGGAATTGATGGAAGCCCTGGCGGGCATGGGCTACGACCGCCGGGCCGCGGCGGACGCCCTCGCTAAAGCGGAAACGGCTTTGCCTCCGGGCTTAAGCGAAGCGGAAAAGGAAAAGGCCCTGTTCAAACAGGCCATCATAACCTTAAGCGGTTTCTGAGTTTTACCGGTGGTCCTCCCTCCCCCGCCGAATGGCAGGGCGGCGGAGGAATTAGTTGGCTTTCGCGTCTTTTTCCATGAATAGATGTATATCCCGCTGGGGGAAGGGGATGGTCAGTCCCGCAATGTCGGCTTTTTCTTTGAGCGTGCGCATCAGGGACCAGTAAATCGTCCAGTATACGTCAACCGATGCCCAGGCCCGCAGCAAGATGGTTATGGAGCTCTCCCCATAGGACTGGACCACAATCTGAGGTTCCGGTTCTTTGAAGAAACGGGTTTCGGCGGCTATGATCTCCCGCATAATATGAAAGGCGGCGTCTATGGAATCGGAATAGGAGATGGCCAGCGGGATGTCCATGCGGCGGCGGCCGTTCCGGGTGTAGTTTTTAAGGGGCGTCCCCCAGATGCTTGAATTGGGCGCGGAAATGTAGATACCGTCGGGAGTTTCCAGGATGGTCGTGAAAAGGTTAATATCCTTCACCGTCCCGCTGTAGGCGCCGAACTCAATGTAGTCTCCCCGGACGTAGGTATGCAGGACCAGCAGGATGATGCCTGCGGCGATATTGCCCAAGGTGTCCTTCAAGGCCAGGCCCACCGCAACGCCCGCCGCGCCGAGGACGGCCAGGAGGCTCGCGGTATTGATGCCAAAGACGTTGAGAATCATGATAAGACAGATGATGAATATCCCGTAACGGGCGGCGTGCCGGAAGAGGAGGGCGACCGTATCGTCAATTTTAAGGTCTTTTGAGGATGCGGATGCCCGCTTTATGAGCCGCTTGACCCCCCGGCTGAGTATAATGCCCGCAATGATGATGATAAGCGCCGTAATGATGTCTCGGATAAATTCGATAATCCCACTGGAATAGCTGTTCCAAAAATTGATCCATACGTCATTCATGGCTAACTATAGTACCAAAAGCATTCGCTTCTTGCAACACCTATTTCAGGCGGGTATAGTTTGAAGATATGGGAAAAAGCAGACCAAAAACGCCGCCTGAACAGCCTAAGCGAACGCCCCAAGCCGGCGTCGTGCCGGGCATAGCCCATCCCGAACGGTATTCGGAAGATGAGGACCGGGATGTATCCCTTCGTCCCCAAAACCTGACTGAATTTTTAGGCCAGGCTTCCATGAAGGAGAACCTTGCTGTTTTTATTGCCGCCGCTAGGAAACGGAACGAAAGCCTGGACCACCTGTTCCTTATAGGCCCGCCGGGGCTGGGGAAGACCACCCTGGCCCAGGTAGTGGCCCACGAATTGGGGGTGGAGTTCAAGGTAACTTCCGCGCCGGCCCTGGATAAGCCCAAGGACCTGGCGGGGATACTCACCATGATAAGCGAAAAGGCCGTGTTTTTCATTGACGAGATACACCGGCTCAAGCCCGCCATAGAGGAGATGCTCTACATCGCCATGGAGGATTATGAGTTGGATTGGATCATAGGGCAGGGGCCCAGCGCCCGGACCATCAGGCTCCCTATCCCTCCTTTTACCCTGGTGGGGGCCACCACCAAGGCGGGGAACGTCTCAAGCCCCCTCATAAGCCGTTTCGGTATCACCTGCCGGTTCGCGTTTTATGAGCTTACGGATATGGAAGCCATACTCCGCCGTTCTTCGGGGATCCTCCGCGTCCCCCTGGATGACGCCGCAGCTTCCCTGTTGGCTTCTTCGGCCCGGGGTACTCCCCGTGTGGCGAACCGCCTCCTCCGGCGCATGAGGGACTTCGCCCAGGTTCGGGGCGGCGCTTCCATCACCCGCGCCGTGGTGGAAGAAGGGCTCGCCCGCCTGGAAATTGATTCCCTGGGGCTTGAACGCCATGACCGGGAGATTCTCAAGATAATCATAGAACGGTACGGCGGCGGACCTGTGGGGGCGGAAACCCTGGCTATCTCCGTCGGGGAGGCGGTAGACACCCTGGAAGATTACTACGAGCCGTACCTTATCCAGTCGGGCCTCTTGCAGCGTACCCCTCGGGGCAGGATGGTAACCCCGCTGGCCTACGAACACCTCAAACTTCCCCGAAAGGACCGCGATGAAAACTCAGGATTTCTCTTTTGATCTTCCGGAAGGGCTCATAGCCCAGACGCCCCCGGCGGAACGGGGCCGGAGCCGGCTCATGGTTCTGGACCGCGCTTCCCGGAGCCTGAGCCACCGTATGGCCGCCGATCTCCCGGAGATTCTGGAAGGCGGCGCTCTGTTGGTATTCAATGACTCCAAAGTCCGCAAGGCCAGGCTCTACGGCGAGTCGAAACGCGCTGGGGTTCAGGTTGAATTCCTCCTGCTCCAAAAACTGGATGCCCATACCTGGCGGGCTATGGTCCAGCGGTCCCGCCGCCGCCGGCCCGGAAGCCGCTATGTTTTTCCCGGCGGCCTTGAGGGGGAGATCCGGGATGCCCGCGCCGATGGCGGAGGCGAATTCCGCCTGCTCCGGTTTGACGAACCCATTGACGACGCCTGGCTGGATGTTCACGGCCACATCCCCCTGCCGCCCTACATCAAGCGGGAGGATACCCCGGAGGATGCGTCCCGTTACCAGACGGTTTACGCCGCCGCGCCGGGATCCGCCGCCGCCCCCACTGCGGGGCTTCACTTTACACGGGAACTCCTTACCCGCCTTGAGGACCGGGGGATTGAAACCGCCTTTCTTACCCTGCACGTTGGGCTGGGTACCTTTTTGCCGGTTAGGACCGAGGATATTGAGGATCACCGTATGCACGAGGAAATCTATGTCATAACCGAAGAAACCGCTTCCCGTGTCGAGAAGGCCAAGGCCGAGGGCCGGAAGGTGATCGCCGTGGGGACCACCAGCGTCCGTACCTTAGAATCGGCGTGGAAAAATGGAGGGCTTTTGAGAGGGGAAGGGGCCGCTTCCATCTTCATCTATCCCGGCTATACCTTTAAGGCGGTTGATGGGCTGTTCACCAACTTTCACACCCCCCGGTCCACCCTGCTCATGCTGGCTGCGGCTTTTGCGGAAACGGGAGGCGGCGCGTTTTCCGGGCGGGACTTTATCATGGATAGTTACGCCTGCGCGGTTCGGGAAGGGTACCGTTTTTTCAGCTACGGCGACGCTATGTTGATTTTGTAGGCCCTGGGAGCCTGTTGTGATGTATCGCAACAGGCTCCCCGCGCTCCCGCTCATCGTAAACACACGGCTTCTATCAAGTTCACGGCGTTTGCCCGTACTTCTACGGAGTCCCGTGAATAGGCGGTGATAAGCCGGCCATTACCGGCGTAATAATTCACGGTTATCGAATACAGGCCGGGATCGAGGTTGATTCCCCCCACAAAGGCTTTGCCGGGAAAATACCGGGAAATGCGCAGATCCGCCCGCTCGGTAGCTTCCGCCATGACCTGAGCGCCTACGCTCAGAATAGACAGGAGTAAGCTGGTCCCGCCTTCAGCCCGATCCGAAGCCTCGTCCAGGACTGAGGATGAAACTCCCTTGATGGTAGCCCGGAGTATGGACTTCATATAGATCAATCCCTCTTTGTCCTTAAAGGTCTCCCGTGCAACCGCCCCCATGTCCTCCAGAAGTTCCAAATCAAACCGCCCCTTGCCGTTGTCTATCACCGCTTCTATACGGCTCACCTGGGAAGGCCGGTCAACCAGAACCGGAAGGGCTATCTTTATCCACCGCATGTTGGGCAGGGGGATGCGGATAACTTCCTCTTCTTTTATGGGCGCCATGCCGCTAAAGGCAAGGACGTTCAACCGGGCCTTGCCCGGGGGAATATCCAGTTCCGCGTCCACCGACGCCGGGACCGGGTAGGAATACACCGCCGGGGCATTGGCAAAGGCGGCTTTAAGATGATCCCGGTCTATACGGACATCATCGTACCGTCCTATCCCCCGGTAAAAGAGGATCCCCAAATA
>JAIRLK010000287.1 GCA_031259515.1 Treponema sp.
TTCAGGGCAAACCGCCCTATTTCCCCGGAAGAACGCCTCATTCATGAGGGAAAACGGGGCGGGACCTTGCCAATTCCCTGTTTGCCCGGTGGGGGAGGGGGGAAGTTACAGGATGCGTACGCGCGCGTGTAAAACCGGGACTTACAACTCATTCCATGCAAGGAGGACAAACGATGACGTAGCGTGAAGACAGGTGAGAGGCAAAAGAGGTGAAGACAAACTAAAGGCCGGCGGGCGTTATACGCAAACCAATCCGTATATACGGGTTGGCAATTCACATTAGGAGAATAAAATGACAAAGAAAAGTTTCTTGGCCGGGATGATTCCGGCCGTGTGCGCGGCGCTGTTTACCGGCTGCGTTACCTATGGGGCCAGGGTGGGGAACAGCGGGAAGGTTTCGGAACAGGCGCTGCTGGAAATACCCGCCCGCTATACCGTTACCGCCGTAGACGGCGAGAATGTAACGGGCCGGTTTTGGACAGCCGGCAGCGTAAATCTTGTTCCGCCGGGAGAGCACAGCATCGCGATTAGTTATCAGAGAGTGCTCCTGAACGATCTGGCGATCAATAGCGCGAGACGAAGGGAGTTTAATAACCTGCTTCAGGAAAACGCGCTCCCCGTTCCAACAATCCCCTCCGGTACATCCCAGATACTCACGCTCACTTTCACTATCAAGGCGAATTTTGAGGCCGGGGAACAGTACAGGCTTTCTTGCAGCCTTGATGATGGCTGGGATGTTCTCTCAGGAAGCCGGATCGAAAGCCTCGTCGAGTATGTCTCAAAGTACCCGTCCGGTCCCGGTACTCTCTCAAACTATTTTCTTCAGGATGCCTTTTCCAAACTCCTTACCGGGGTCGGACGATCCTCTGCGTATTCTGATGCGAAAACATTAATGAAAGACGGAATGCTGTTCGCGCCGACGATGGCCGCTTTCATTGAAGGGGCGTATCTGGAAGGCGGCGGCGCGGGGCTGGGCTACAACGCTTCCTTTGGATACGCTTTTGGAAGCGGCGCTCTGCATAAAGCCTATTTCGATGTCGGCTGGCTTGTGGGACTCCCCGATCTTGACGATTTTAGCAAACGCCTGCTTCTACAGCATCTTGGTCTGAGCTATCAGTTCTATATTCCCGATACGTCGTTTGCCGCCGGGCTTGCCGCCGGTTATTCCTTTGACTGGATGGGCCTGCTCGGTGAACAAATGTCCGATTTCCTATACCTCAAACTTTTGCTAACTCCCTATAGCAGTTGGGGAAGAGAGTTGAACCTCTTTTTTAAATATTACATTCCCCTTACGGAGGCAAAAGCGGATGCCGCTTTTGTTTATCCGGCGTGGACCATAGGGGTGGGCTACACGATTTTCTAATACCGATGGAGGCTTTCCCAAAACCGTACCCCTGGCTGTGCCGGGAACCTTAGGAACTGTACAAGAATAAAATGCTCCGCATTTTATTCTAATTGCTTACACAATAAGGAAATAACATGACCAAACGGTCATGTTATTTCCTTACAGTTCCTTAGCGCACAGTCAATTGGTTTTGGGATAGGCTCAATAGATTGGCAATATACCTTAGGAGGGTAAGAAAAATGAAAAAACAATTTTTGTTCACGGCGGCGGGAAAAGCGATCTTCACTTTAAGCGCCGGTATCGCCTTGGCGGCCCTGTCCGTTTCATGCGCCAGCTACGGCATAGGCGGCGGCTACGCGGCAGGCACGAAACAGGTGGAACAGGACTACGACCCGGATCATCCTGTCGATTTGTCGGAACAGCGCTATTCGGTGTATTTATCCGGCAGTAACGAGGCCAACGAGACTTCAATCGCCTACTTTACCGGCGCTTTTAACGCCGAAGCCCAGGGCGTCAAGGCTTCCCAGGACTTGCGGGGACTTAACTTCACCACGCACGTGAAGTTCCCCTTCGAGGTAAACCAGTTCTTTTCGCCCATGCTGCTTTTCGGCTGGGAGTACCCCTGGTATTACGACGACACCCCGGACTCTCTTAGGAAAGAGAAATACACGGACACGTTTTACCTGGGAGATCTGGCCATGAGTATCGGCCTTGGGTTTGATATTTCATTCTCAAAAAGCCTCTACATCCGGGGCAGGGCGTATTACGCGCCGCCCCTGCCCATGCTGGTAAACAAGATACCCGGCTTTTCCTTTACCGTGGGCCTGGGTTACAAGACCGATGACGACAAAACAAAGGGCAAGTGGAAAACAGGGGACCAGCGCGCCATCGAGAACATCAACAAACAGGGGCCGGAAGCCCTTACCAAAAAAGACTACGCCCGCGCCGCCGCCCTGTACACACAGGGGATCCGCATTCAGGCTGATAATTACAATTACTACTACAGGCGGAGCGAGGCCCGCGCCGGGCAGGGCGATTACGCCGGAGCGCTGGATGACTTTAACCGGGCGACGCGGATCAACCCGCTTTTACAGGGAACCAAAGAGTACGACGCCTGGAAGCGCCTTGTCGCCGCTTATGAGGCGGAGCGCCAGGAAGACGCGCCAATGGACGATCAGGGCAAGGTGATAGTGGGCGCGAATCTTAAGCTGGCGAACCGGGGCAGCCCCACGCCGTGGAAGGGCAGCGGAAACGGGGTAAGTTATCCGGCGGGCGCTTATAATTTTACTTTCTGGTACGAGAGCGGCGGGGAAAAGAGCGGCGAGGTAACCTTTAACCAGCGGATAGAGGCGGGGCGTGTGTACTACGCCGAATATACGCGGAAAGATTTTACCGTTACGATACGGCTTGTGGACGCCACGGAACGGGAACTGCGGGGCGGCGGCGAAACGGCGTTTATCGCTTCAAAGAACGCCGAAATATTCGTGCCGGAACTGCCCGTTGACGCGCGGCTGCCCTCGTGGGTAAAAGCGGGCATGGCCTGGAACCAGATACGGGGCCATCTGTCGGGCGGGAACCTCACTAGAGACGGTGATCTGTATGTTTACATAGTAAGTAAACAAAACAAGATGATTGTGTATGGCTTTGGTCTTCCCGACGGGCAGCTTAGCAACTACGAGATTCTCTTGACCGCGAACCTTAACGGCATCCTGAACTATTTCAAAAAGACCATTGGCCAGGATCCGGTGTCTGATAAGGACGATGAAGGAAGAAACACGTATACCTGGCTGCTTCCCCTTGTTATCAGGCAGGATGTTTTCAGGCTTATTGTCGTTCAGAACGATGACAGCACGGTGTATATACAGTACGATCTGTTTAATTTTGATGACTGAACGGCG
>JAIRLK010000308.1 GCA_031259515.1 Treponema sp.
GTTTTCGGGCAAGGCGTTTTCCAGGATATAGTAGCGCAGCCCGTTGGGCAGGGTTCCCGTGCGGGCCGCCGCCATAAACGGGACCGGATCGGCGGCGCGTCCCAGTCCGCCGTAGGGATCGGCTGTACCGGACGCGCCGGCGGAGGCGCAGGCCGGGAGAGCGCACAGGAGGCTGGCAAGCAGGAAAGAACCGGCGATCAGGGGCAGCCGGTTACGGGAAAGCGGGCGGGCGTTTTGCCGCGTCCGGGAAAGCGTGAATAAAGAAGATGCGTTTATCATGGATAAAATATACTGCTTTAGGGGCTTTATACCAATAGAGAGCGGCGCGCCGGCAGCCCTTACCCTCAAGGATGAAGGCTTCCCAGTTGAAGAAATAGAGAAACTTTAAGCCGCGCAAACTGCGGGACAGATTCCGGCGTGTAGATTTGCTGGTAAGAAATGGTTACAATAACGGCATGAAATCTCTGCGGGTAATCATGATTGGCGATGTGGTGGGTGTTCCTGGTCTGGATACCCTGGATAGCCTGTTGCCCCAGCTTATCCGGGAATATTCTGCGGATTTTACGGTGGTTAACGGGGAAAACGCCGCTGAAGGCTTTGGTATGACCGAAGGCGTCCTTAAACGGATTTTAGGGGCCGGCGCGGATGTTGTTACTTCCGGGAACCATGTCTGGGAAAAGCGGGAATTCTGGGAGGTCATGGAGAGCGAAAGCCGGATTTTGCGGCCCGCCAACTATCCTGAACCCGCTGCGGGCCGGGGCTGGCTTTGCGTTGAAAAAGCCGGCGCCTCCTGGCTGGCGATCAACCTCCAGGGCCGGGAATTCATGACCCCTATAGACTGCCCCTTCAGGACTTTTGACGCGGTTATACAAGACGCTGCCATAAAAAGCGAAGCCGCAAACGCGGGGGGCCCCATAGTCCTGGTTGATTTTCACGCCGAATCCACCCGCGAAAAGGAATCCCTCGCCTACTACCTGGACGGCAGGGCCAGCCTTATCGCAGGAACCCATACCCATGTGCAGACTGCAGATGAACGGATACTGCCAAAAGGCTCCGGGTACATCACCGACCTGGGTATGACCGGGGTGATCAACAGCATCATAGGCATGGACGAGAAGATATGCCTGGATCGGGCCCGGAACCATGTCCTGTACCGTATGGAATGTGCAAAACCCGGTCCGGGGCATGTTTCGGCCATACAGGGAATTTTTGCGGAGATAGACCGGGATACGGGGAAAGCCCTGGCTGTACGGCGTATCAGCCGGGCGCTCCCGTGTTAAATTGGAAGACCGGCTATGATATGGTTTAACAATCAACATGTAGTTTTGCAGGCGCTTTTGGCAACCCTCTTTACGTATGGGCTTACCGCCTTGGGTGCGGGAACGGTGTTCTTCTTTAGGAACATCAACCGCAAGATTCTGGATGGTATGCTCGGCTTTGCCGGAGGCGTCATGATCGCGGCCAGCTTCTGGTCCCTGCTTGCGCCGGCCATCGTCATGGCGGAAGCCGCCGGAAAATCCCCCCTCATACCTGCGGTCGTGGGCTTCCTCCTGGGCGGTGTTTTTCTCCGCCTGGTGGACCGGCTCCTTCCCCATCTGCACCTTGAACACCGTCGGGAAGACGCCGAGGGAATCAAGACATCCTGGGGTCGTTCTATTCTTTTGGTCCTGGCCATTACGCTCCACAACATTCCGGAAGGCCTCGCGGTGGGCGTAAGTTTCGGCGCCGCCGCTGTGGGGGTTCCCGGAGCGGGGTTTACCGGCGCCATCGCTCTGGCCTTGGGTATAGGGCTCCAGAATTTTCCCGAAGGGGCGGCGGTTTCCATCCCGTTGCGCCGGGACGGGGCCTCTCGGCTTAAAAGTTTTTGGTACGGCCAGCTTTCCGGCGTTGTGGAGCCGGTTGCCGGCGTACTGGGGGCGGTCCTGGTCTTCTTCATACAGCCCGTCCTGCCTTACGCCCTGGCTTTTGCCGCCGGAGCCATGATCTTCGTGGTTGCCGAAGAACTCATCCCCGAAGCCTACCGGGAAGGAAACGACCATATTGCCACTACCGGCCTTATGCTGGGGTTTGCGATTATGATGGCAATGGATGTCGGTTTGGGATAAGCGGGATGCGGACCTCGTTGCCGCGCCCTTTTCATCAAGACTAATACCCGCGCAGTATTATGCGAGCGGATCCGGCAGCCTAATCCGGTCCGGCGCGATAAACCCGAAAAATTGCCAACAAGGTCTTGACTAAAAAATAAATATGTTATAGTCTCCATACACAGTTATATTTTTATAACTTTATATCATTATCTGTTCTCTAAGGAGGCATGTATGGATTTAAAACATCCGAAATGGGTCATAGGGGTCTTCTGCGCCCTATTGACGTTGATGGGGTGCGAAAACATCACCGAGGAGTATTATAATACCCCCTCGAATGAAGATTTGGCGTTGACCCTGGCTGGCGCCTACGGTGTGGCGCATCCGAATGTTACCGGATCCCGCACCAATTATGTCCTTTTGGAAGTGACGGCGGGAAATTATACGAAAGGAACCTACACCCTTAACGGAGCCGCCGTAACGCCAACGCCGGTTCTGTCCGAGGGCGGCAGGGTAACGTTCATAAAAATTGCGGTTCCCTCCGGGGGGGGGGGGGGGGGGGGGTAA
>JAIRLK010000368.1 GCA_031259515.1 Treponema sp.
CCGAACCCTGAGCTGAGATTCCCCCTTATGGGATACCGGAAAAAATCCCCCAGGGCAAGTTTTAAGTCTTCGGTCTTCATACGCGCGCCGGGAATAAAGAGCACGGTTCCGGGGCTTATGTCATCGCTGACAATATCGTTGGCATCCAGAATGGCCGTAAGGGGAACGCCCATAGAACCTGAAATCTTAAGAAGGCTGTCGTCGCGTTTTATCGTATAGGGTATGCCGTCCATGTTGGGTATCTTGAGTTCCTGACCCTCGTAGAGTTTCTTCGCATTGGTCATCCCGTTGGACGCGATAACGGCATCCATACTAACGGCGTGATCCTGGGCTATTTTGGAAACCGAATCCCCCGGCTTTACCCGGTAGGTGTGCCACCTAAAGGTCTCCATCATATCCAGAGGAATTTCCTCGCCGCCTGTCTCCGGCTGTTCCCGCGCCGCGACTCCCGCGTAGGAGATCATGTCGCGTTCATAGCGCGTGTCTTCCGGGAGGCTTACCGGGGAGGGCATGGGAAAGGCATGGGCCCAGTTGGAGACAAAAAGAAAATAAAAGGCTGCGGCAAGCAGTAGCAACGGGGGAAATATCTTCCATAGGAAAACCGCTGCCGCAGGCGCGGGCTTTTCCACGTCCGTCTTTAAGACGGGAGATTTCTTTAAGGACTTCGCGGATTTTCTTGACAAAATCCGGGGAAAAGCGGCCCTCCGGCGGGGGGAATTCTCCTGCTCCTCTTTCGGGAGAACGAGTTTTTCCACGCTTCTCGATTCAGACGATCCGGCGTTTTCCCTTCCGGCAGGTACGTCCGGAAGCGGCTTAAGAAATCCCTTAAACCGCCAAAAACCGCCGCCGCGTTTTCTCAGTTTTTTCACTCCGGTGTTGTTCTTACGGGCCGGGCGCTGCTTAACCTGATCGATATGGTGTATCCGGGCCCGGCGGGGGAAAATTTTACGGCGCTCAACACGCTGGGCGGCAATTATGTCAATCATGGCAATCCTCCATATAAACCTTCCATAATAAAGCCTCGCCGGGGGTGTGAACGTATCCCGAAGAGATCCTACTATGGTTTATCGACACAAGCGGCGCTCGGCATTATACTATGAACGATGAAAAAAAATGCCGTCCATACCGGCAGGGCAATTTTGGCCGCCCTTCTTGCCGCTCTTTTGATGAAGTTTTTTCTCTTCGATTTCCTGATCGCCGACGGCCGGTCCATGCAGCCGGCTATCAGGAGCGGAACCGTGCTTGTGATAAACCGCCTGGCCTACGGCTTCAGACTCCCCGGTACGGAAAAGTACCTGCTGCGCTGGTCCCTGCCGAAAACAGGAGATGTGGTGGTGTTTGTTACCCCCCAGGGCGGCATGGCGGTAAAACGCTGCGTGGAGCTGCCCGAAACGCCTCTGATATTGAAACACGGCGTCCCGCTCTTTATCGCCCTGGGCGATAACAGCCTGGATTCCTACGACTCCCGTTCCTACGGCCCGGTTCCGGCGGACAAAATTGTGGGAAAAGTAATGGGTATTAAATGAACGGGCATTTCGAATACAGACCGGAAAGAACGCCGCCGCGCCGGTTCATCATTTTCGCGTTTATCTTCGGGATTCTGGCCCTGGTAATACTGGCCCGCTACGCCGCGCTGATGTTTAACCCGCCGTCTTCAAGCGCGGTGAACCCGCCCCGGACTCTTTGGGAGCGGGGGGCCATTATGGACCGGAACGGCCGTATCCTGGCCCTGCAAACTCTCATGGGGAACGTAACGGTATGGAAGCCGAACATAAAGGACTCTGGCGTCGTGGGACGGGAGCTGGCCCCGATCCTCGGTATGACCGCTAGAGAAATCACCGGAAGAATCGATAATTCCCGCAGCGACTTTCTGTACCTGAAAAAGCAGATAGAACAGCCCGCCCTGGGGGAGATCGAAGAGGCCCTGAAAAACAGCGAACTGGCCGGGATAGTGATAGAGTATATCAGGGGCAGGATCTACCCGGAGGGGCGGACGGCGGGCCAGATTGTTGGTTTTGTGGGAGACGAACAGAGGGGACTGGGCGGCATTGAGTATGCCTTTGAGGAGGAACTTGCCCCGAAAGATGCGGACGGGAATCAGGTGATACTCACGATAGACGCGAATGTGCAGTACATCCTTGAAGATATAGGCCGCCGCGTCTACGCCGAACACCAGGCCGAGGCGGTCATGCTCATGGCTATGGATCCCCGGAACGGGGAGATACTGGGTTCCGTTTCTTTGCCGGACTTCGACCCGAACGAAATTCGCGATTCCAACGCAAATTCCCGCATGGACCGGCCGGCAATCTGGGCCTATGAGCCCGGCTCCGTGTTCAAGGTTTATTCCCTGGCCGCCCTGATGGATTCTTGGGGCAGCGGGGAAGACCCGGTTTTCGTTTGTAACGGCCATTACGAGCGCATCACTGCCCGTGGGGAACGGATAGTGATCAACTGCCTGGCAAGCCACGGCCGGGTTACGGCCAGGGATATTATCGTCTATTCCTGCAACGCCGGGGCCTCTTACGCCTCGGACAGTATGGACGCTTCGATCTTTTACAAGCGCCTGCGGGACTTCGGCTTCGGTTCCCGCACCGGGGCGGGGAATCCCGGTGAAACCGCCGGAATACTGAGCGGGACGGATCGCTGGTCAGAACGGTCCAAGCCCACTATCGCCATAGGCCAGGAAATTTCCGTCTCCGCCCTGCAAATGCTTCAGGCGGCCACCGCCATTGCCAACGACGGCGTACTGGTTCCGCCCAAGGTCGTTTCCCGCATTGTAAACAGGGACGGCAAGAGCGGGCGCGATTACGAAAGCGGCCCGCCCCGGCGCGTCCTCTCGGCCGCCTCCGCGCAAGCCATGCGTTCCTACATGGTCGACGTTACCTCCGTTGAGGGTACCGGCTGGCGGGC
>JAIRLK010000045.1 GCA_031259515.1 Treponema sp.
CTTTGCCGTGTGCCGGACGGAACTGGTCCGGGAAGGCCGTCTAAGCCTGTCCCGGCTCTCCGCCCTGATGAGCGCCAGGCCCGCCCGTATCCTGGGTCTGGGCGAAAGCCGGGGCCGCGTCGCGCCGGGTTTCCGGGCGGACATCCTAATCCTTGACCCCAATGTTCCCTGGACGGTAGAGCCGGCGGCTTTCAGATCACGGGGAAAAAACTCTCCTTTCGCGGGGCGGGAACTGGCAGGGCGCGTTCTTATGACTTTTCATGAAGGACGGGTGGTATACGAGGCCCCGTTCATCTAAGAGCCTGTTGCATTTGGAGCCTGCAAGGTATAAATATGCAATAAATTGCATATTTATACTATTTTATACGCGAAGCGCAACAGGCTCTGAACCGGTTAATGATTGAGGAGCAACGCTAATGTACAATATGGATAAACTCTACGAAGCGGTAGCTGCGAAAGGCCATGTCTGTGTGGGCTTGGACACCGCTCCCGCTTACCTGCCCCCGGCCGTCTTTAAGGGAGCCGTTTCGGAAGCCGACGCGGTTTTGGCGTATAACCGCGCCCTCATAGCCGCCACGGCGGACGCGGCGGCCTGCTGCAAAGTGCAGATCGCCTATTACGAGGCTCTGGGGCTCGCCGGACTTGCGGTATATGCCCAAACTCTCAAGGCTGTCCGGGAACGGGGCTGCCTGGTCATCGCCGATGTCAAGCGGGGGGACATCGCGGACACGGCCCGGCAGTACGCCAGGGCCCATTTTGAGGGGGACTTTGAGGCGGACTTCGTTACCCTTTCTCCCTACATGGGGATGGACTCAATAGAGCCCTGGCTCTCCTATGCCGAAACCAGGGGTAAAGGCGCTTTTGTGCTTATGCGTACCTCCAACAGGGGAATGAGGGATTTTGAATATCAGGAACTCAAGGCCGGGGGACGCCTCTACGATGTCGTGGGGGATCGGCTCTCGGAATTGGCGGAAGCCAGACCGGGTAAGTACGGGTATGGGGCGTTCGGCGCGGTAGTGGGGGCAGACCCCAAGTCCGGCGCCGAACGGGAGGAAGCGGCGGCCATCAGGAAGCGGCGGGCAAACCTCTTTTTCCTCATCCCCGGTTACGGCGCTCAGGGCGGCGCGGCCGGCGACGCGGCCCTCCTCCTGAGAGACGGCAACGGCGGGGTGGTCAACGCCTCCCGGACCATCCTCAAAGCCTGGCAAGCCTCCCTGCCCGCAGGCGAGGACGGGAACAGCCTCTCCCTGGATACCGCCGCCGAAGCCGCCCGAAAAGCCGTCTTAGACATGCGGGATGCCCTACGGGCTGCGGCTGCGGGAAACGCCGGATGAGTTTTCCCGCCGTCCCGCAGGCTTCCGGGGAAAGACGGACCCTCCTCTGCGAGGTCCTCCGCAGCCACCGGATCAATTCCGGGAGCTTCCGCCTGGACATAGCCTGGCCCGGTCCGCCTTTCAGGGCGGGTCAATTCTTCCTGGTCAGGCCGGAACGGACCGGCTACTTTCTAAGCCGGCCCCTCAGCGCCGCCCTTTGGGAACCGGCGGAGCGGGGCGCGGCGAAACACAGCATCCGTTTTATGATCGCCCTGCGGGGTAAA
The DNA here is from genome assembly GCA_031259515.1 of Treponema sp. GTDB lineage: Bacteria > Spirochaetota > Spirochaetia > Treponematales > Breznakiellaceae > JAIRLK01. The sequence continues at coordinate 1,598 of JAIRLK010000045.1, forward strand.
GGAACGGCGGAACTTTCCGGTCTGGGAGCGGGCGGTAAGGCGGAACTTATCGGCCCTCTGGGAAACGCCTGGGCGGATTTCCTGCCGGGATGCGGGGGAGGAAAAATCGCCCTTGTCGGAGGCGGCATAGGCGTAGCCCCTCTTATCGCGCTGGCTTTGGAACTCCGGGACGCCGGTAGGGGGTTTGATTTCTACGCGGGGTTCAAAACCCTGTCCTCCAGGCCGGAAGATACGGAATACGAGGACTTTTTGGGCCATATATCTTTTGACGCCGGGGAACTGGTCCTTGCCACCGAAGACGGCGGCAAGGGGAACCGGGGGCTCATCCCCGATTTTCTCGAACCTCGCGGGTACTACGCTGTCTGCGCCTGCGGCCCGGAACCCATGCTCAAGGCGGTAAGGGCAAAGTGCGCGGCGGCGGCGGTTCCCTGTTTCATCAGCCTGGAACGGCGAATGGCCTGTGGAGTAGGCGCCTGCCTCGGATGCGCCGTCAAAACCGCCGGAGGAAACAAACGGTGCTGTGCGGACGGTCCGATTTTTCCGGCCTCGGAGGTTCTGTTCGATGAGTGACGGGGGACGCATGGAAAACCTATTGGAACCCGATCTTTCGGTTACGATTGGGGGGATACGCTTTGCCAACCCGGTTATTGCCGCATCGGGAACCTTCGGATATGGCCGGGAATACCAGGGCCTCCTGGATGTCTCCCGCCTGGGGGGTATCTGTACCAAGGGCCTTACCCTCCATCCCCGGTCCGGCAACGAAGGGATACGGCTCTGGGAAAGTCCGGCGGGGATCCTCAATTCCATAGGTCTTGAGAACCCCGGCGTTCCCGTCTTCATCGAAAAAGAACTCCCTGCCCTCCGTACGTTAGGCCCTGTGGTGATAGCGAATCTTTCGGGCTCCTCCGTCGAGGAATACGCCGAAGGCGCCCGGCTCCTGAACGCCTCGTCCGTGGACATGGTTGAACTCAACATCTCCTGCCCCAATGTCAAAGCCGGGGGCATGGCCTTTGGCTTGGACAGCGAAGCGGCGGCTTTGGTAACCGCTCCGGTACGGCGGGCCCTGAACGGCAAGCCCCTCATCGTAAAGCTTTCTCCCAACGCCCCCTGCCTGGCGGATGTGGCCGCCTCCTGCGTGAAGGCCGGCGCGGATGCCCTCTCCCTGGTGAACACTTTTAAGGCCATGGCGATTGATGTGGAAAAGCGTAAACCGGTTTTCGATACTATAAGCGCCGGCCTTTCAGGTCCTGCCATCAAACCCATAGCTCTCAGAATGGTCTGGGAACTCCGGGAAGCCGTGAAGGTTCCCCTGATAGGCATGGGCGGCATAGCCCGGACGGAAGACGCCCTGGAATACCTTATGGCAGGCGCCGCCGCCGTCCAGGTGGGGTCCGCCACCTTCGTCCACCCTCAGACGATGACCGGGATCATTGATGGGATTGCCGCCTACATGAAGCGGAAAGGCATGGTAAAACTTGAGGAATTGGATATTCGATTTAACGGATAACGACGCTATGGTTTTAGCGGCAGGCGTTTTTTAGATACATATACCCCGCAGCTCCTGCTGCGGGGATTCTCCTCTTAATTGACCTTTTATGCGGGGTAGCTGGGGAATCGCTACATTCCTATGCCCATGGCAAAGGAAAGATTCATGCCGTTAGTTCTTAGGGCCACATAATTTCCTTTCAATGGAACATCTTTTGAATTGAGATAGAAATAGAAATAATCCCGCAAGTCAGGGTCTCTGGGATCGAAGACACGGACCTCTCCGGTATTCCCGTCTACAATGATTTTGACCGGTACCGGCGCGGAAAGGTTCTCCTGAGTAAGGAGATAGGCATATTCGTTCAGATCAACGCTATCCACCAGTTCCATCCAGGAATGGGTATAACTGCGGTAGACCTGAGCGCTCAATCCTTTGGGAATACCTTTGGTAACAGGATTCTCGTCATAATTGAGCCACAAGAGATACGAATTGCCCGAACCCCAGGAAGCCTTGTCAATCACCGCGTCTCCGAAGAGGTGGATGCCGAAACCCCCATGCCCGTCTTCAGCGCCCACTTCATACCGGGCATTGAATTCGTAAAGCATGGCGTTGCTTTGGGGCACCGTGAAATTCACTTTGGCCAGACCAGCTTTTGCATCCTGCTGAAATAGCCGATCCCCGATAAATTGCCAGTTCCCCGCAGCAAACCGGTATGCCGGTATTTGGCTCTGGGCATACAATCCTGATACCAGACCAAGTACCGCCAAGAAAAGAACCACTCGTTTCATTAAATACCCCCTATGACATAAAAAATTAGCTTGCTCGTGTAACATATACTCCCCCACAGTTCACACCATGTCGAGAACGTTCACGTTTATATTATTGTAACATGGATTGGGAAAAAAGGTTACTTTTTTTTACGGTAATTTTGAATTTCATGAAGTTAAGGAGGAGGCGCTGCCTCCTTAACGCCCCGGCCGGGAAGCCCAAGGCCCCCCGGAGGTTTTGGGACGCCCCCCTTTACAAAGACGGTTATTAAGTAAGAGACTGGGGGAATGTCAGACACCATACTGGATACTCCCGGTGAAAAAACCGGATCCCTGAACGCGGCGGACCGGTTGGGAACCGAAGGGATAGGCAAGTTGCTCCTGCGGTTTTCCATACCGGCCATCAGCGGGATGTTGGTAAATGCTCTCTACAACGTGGTAGACCGGATTTTCGTGGGCAGGGGTGTGAATGAGGTAGCTTTGGGCGGCCTTTCCTTGGTTCTCCCCCTGATGACCATCAGTATGGCCTTCGCCATGCTTTTTGGGATAGGGGCGGCGAATATGATCTCCATGCGCCTGGGCCAGGGACGGCGGCAGGAGGCGGAAAACGCCTTGAACCACTGTTTCTTGCTCCTGATCACCGTCGGGATCGTCATCATGGCGGCGGAACTTACCTTCCTGGACGGCCTCCTTTCGCTGTTGGGCGCTCAGGAAGGAAGCGCGGCGGTAGTGTATGCCCGGGACTATTACCACATCATCCTCTACGGCCAGGTTTTCATGATGTTGGGGTTCGGGTTTTCCCACTGTACCCGGGCTCAGGGGTTTCCCACCATCACCATGGTCAGCATGTTCATAGGCGCGGGAACCAACATAATCCTGGACCCGATCTTCATCTTTTGGTTCAATCTGGGGGTTGAAGGGGCGGCCTGGGCCACGATTATCTCTCAGCTTATTTCGGCGGTCTGGATACTGTCCTTCAGTTTCGGTAAGAAGGCGGTGGTCAAACTTCGGCCCCGGTCTTTCAAGCTCTCCGGGGCCATGATAGGGCAGATCGTCATATTCGGGTCGGCGCAGTTCCTCTTGCAGTTCATCATGTCGGGGGTACAGGTGCTGGTCAACACGAGCATGGGTTGGTACGGGGCGGAAACCCTGGAGGTGGCCAATGGCGGGGATATAGCCCTGTCGGGGATGAATATATGCGGTTCCATCATCATGTTGATCCTGATGCCGGTGTTCGGGATCAACCAGGGCGCTCAGCCGATACTGGGATATAACTATGGGGCGAAAAAATATAACCGCGTCATGAGAGCCTACTTGGGGGCGGTGGGGGGCGCTACCGCGATCTGTATCGCCGGGTTCATCCTTTGTCAGACGGTTCCCGCCTTCCTGGTGAGGATATTTGCCCCTGAAGGCAGCCCGGCCCTGCTCTCCTTTACCCCGTGGGCTATACGGATAGTAACTCTTATCCTGCCCTTGAACGGTTTCCAGATCGTGTCGTCCAATATGTTTGTGGTAACTGGCCGGCCCAAAACCTCGATCTTCCTCACCATGCTCAGGCAGTTTATCGCCCTCATCCCCTGTGTACTCATCTTCGGCAGACTCTGGAAGCTCCGGGGCGTAGCTATGGCCACGCCGGTAGCCGATGGGTTTTCCTTTATCGTAACGGCGATATTCATTGCGGTTGAGCTGAAAAAACTGCGAAAAGCGGGAAAGTGAGCATTATTTGCTCAGAGCTTCGCTTCTCTTGACCCATTCGTGGATGAATTGCAGGGCGTATTGCTGTACGCCGTCAAAATAGGCGTCGATGAAGGCGGCAAGGTCCCGTCCGACATAGCGATAGTGCCAGCTTTCCCAACGGTAACCGGTAACGGCCTCCCTGTTGCGGGGGAAGGACAGCGACCAGCCGAATGTGCCCGCGTTGGAGGCCATCCACCGGCCCGCCGGGGTTTGGGCGAAGTGGTCCCCTATGGAGCCATCCTCCGCGCCAAAGTCCACGACCAGCCCCAACTGATGTTGACTGTAACCTGGCCGGGCGGATTCCCGGTCCGCCGCTTCCCGGCCCATTTCCCGAACATTACGGTCGTAGACGTCCACCTGGTATTCGTAGGACCGGTACGCCGAAGACGCGATAAGCGTTACCCCGCCGGTACGGGCGGCGGCGGCCATCTCTTCCAGGGAATCCGCCGCAACCTGCCTGAGCCGGTGGCCTGGGCGGTTTACCTCGTAGGAGCCCTCCGATAGGGTTACCAGGTCGGCGGGGGCATAACCGTCAGGAAGCGGGTGGGCCTTGTCCACCAGAATCCAGAGGAAGGGGTCTCCGCTCAGGCAGACCAGGAGGTCTAGGATGAAAGACGGCCCCTCCGCGGCGGCGGCCTCAATACGCCGGGCCATATCCGGGGGTATACCCGCGTCGTCCAGAAGGCTGCCCAGGAAGCTGTCAAAGGCGGCCTCCTGGTCTCGTTCGGAAAGGTACTGGCTCAGGTTCGCGTTTGGCTCGCCCTGGGCGGCGTCAGCGGACATGTCAATCAGGGTGGCGCCTTCGGGAAGTGAAGGAGGCGCCGGTTTTGAGCAGGAAGCGGCTAATACGGAAAAAAGCGCGGCAAGAACAAATAGAGGGTATCCTGGTGTCATTGTTTCGATTATCGGCAGAAAAACCCCGCCTTTTAAGCGGCTCATTAACCCGCAGAGGGGGCATCGGAAGACCGGAGCAAGTCTGCGGCTTCCCGCTGTCAACACGTTAAGGATTCTTAACCACCCATTTCCACTATCGTTAAGGCCGTTTCACTCACATAAAAGCGCCATCTGTTCGAGTTGCTCCACCGTGTACCCTTGTTTCAATAAGTCTACCGCTTCTTTTAAGCCCTCTTTTTTACCTCTCGCCTCGCCTCTGGCCTCGCCTCTGGCTTCACCGGCTTGTTCCCATTTGGCGGCTAATCCGATTTCTTCCATCAGCTTATCAAAGGCTGCTCCCTCTTC
>JAIRLK010000390.1 GCA_031259515.1 Treponema sp.
CCGGACTTTGCGGGAGATTTTCAAAATCGGACACGGTATCCTCCATTGTTTTATGAGCCTTTTCAAACCAAACACAGCCAGAACCGGGAATCGAACCCGGGACCTGCGCATTACGAGAAGACCTTTAACGTAATGCTATGGCTTATTACGCATTACTAAAGATTATTATAGCATAACCGCCAAAAGAATCAACGGTTTCTTGCTTATTATGACATATTATGACTTACTATGACACAATTTTGTGTGTTATTTTCATGTGCCATTTTTAAGGGGGGCATCCTAACCTGATCAATGCATACGTCTACATTGCGGGGAAAAGTCCCGAACCACCGTGCGGTTTTTCCTGCTGGAGAACACACGCAATGGCGCCGCAGGACCGGCTTATTATGCCGGATAGTCCGAGGCTGTTCCTGAAGGGCTGGGTTACTGAGTAACCGGCTGCCGGGGCTTCAGTTTGCCCTGGCCGGAAAGATTCACGTATTCCGGGAGGGGAAGGCCCAGGTCAGAAAACAAGGCTGCGGCATTCTTTTTGTGGTATGCCGCTTTCTCCGCCGCTGTCATGCCGGCGGTTTCATCCTGGATCATCAACCGGGCGGCGTGAATTTCTTTGACGGGCTCCAGCGCCGCCGCCATATCCGGATCATTCAGCATCCGGGGATCAGTCAGGTAATCTTGTATCGTCTTCATAGATTTCCAATACCTCCGCAGATTTATAAATACCAATACCCTGATAGCCTTCACGCCTATTTACCCGCCGGACGTGATCAATGGTCCATGTCCTGGCTATATGGGTAAAATTCAGGCTCACAATAAAGTCCAAGCCGTTGACTGTGGTCATCGCGATGTGGGCCGCGTCTGTCGCCCATGCCGGGGAAGCGCCTTCTCCCGAATATACAGAGTCGCGAGCCGGATCACTTCGTCAGTCTCATCGAGAATCTTAACGCCATAATCAAGAACAAGGGCCGTCATCTGTTCCCGTTTCCTCTGGTTTGTCTCCTTCGCTATTTCATCAAGCGCGTAGGGAGAAGTGTACGGCTCGTATTCTCCGGCTTTTATCAGGTCGAATCCGATGAACTTCGGCCTTTAGCTCCAGGTACGGCGGGGCCGTCCGTTCCTCGTAGTAAAAGCTGAACATAGTAGTCTCAAGATAAATTTTCGGGATGATCATATCTCCTCCCCGGTGTCGTTCATTTTGAAGACCGTCTCAAAAGTGCAATCCAAGGCGGCGGCGATCTCTTTCAATTCCTTTTCCGAAAAATTATCCCGGCTCATTTTGTTGGACATATTAGGTTACGATTGCCCTGTTTTCTTTGCAAGTTCGGCAAGGGTCATGCCTCGCCGCCCTAAAATAACCTTTATCTTTTCACCTGCTGTAAACGGCATATAACCTCCAAATATAGGGATACACTATTAGGCCGAATGTCGAGTTTATATTGGCTGAAAAATGGTATCTGGGACCATAGGCGTTTACTAGCCCGCTCATCCGGTCCATTGACGGCGATACTCAGCGGGGGACATCTGTTCGTATTTCCTGAAAATCGAGAAAAAATGGGTATTGTCCGCAAAGCCCACTTCCTCGGCGATGTCGGCGACCCGCGTATCCGTAAAGCGGAGCATGGCCTTGGCATTGTTTATCCTGGTAACGATCCGGTATTCGTTGGGGGACCGGCCTATGTACTTCTTGAATTCCCTGCAAAGGTGGTACTTGCTCATGAAGAAGCGCCTCGACAGATCTTCCAGATCGAATTCCTCGGCGTAATGCTCGTCAATGTAGTTCCTTATATCCCTGATCTTTTCGGGAATATCCTCCATATCACAATCAGGCGTACCGGTTATAATCTCGGTCAGCATATTGGTGAGGACGCGGGAGCTTAACAATTCGGAACGCCGATTCATGGGGATGCTTACCCGGTAGAGTTCTTCCAGCATAGAGGACAGGGCGCCCGCTTGGGGAACGGGAAAATGAATCCCCCCGCCCTGCCGTATCTGGGAAAAATAGTCGGTCATGGCAAAGCCGTCAAAGTGAACGATATGGTAGCCCCAGCCCCTGCGGGTAGAAGCGTGGTAGTAGTGGGGTTTGCGGCAGTCGATGATAAAACCCTCGCCGCTCTTGAAGGTGTAATATTTGTCCTCGTACTCAAGGGAACCCTCCCCGGCAAAGGTAAGGGCTATAAGGTAGCTCTCAATTCCGGACCTCCTAGCGAAGTGGCTGCCAGTAGAAGTAACCGATGACAGCCCCTGAAGGTAGAAATAAGAACGCCGGGCCAGGGCACTGGGCGTGAAGATCCCCTTATGCCGGAGTATCCTGGTATCTGACAGATTATGGCTGCCTTTAAAAAACATATGGTTAGAAGTTTTTTCATCAAATGAGTGAATGATAGGTTCCACATTGGAATTTAACGGAAAATCATGATCTGTCATACATAAAACCCCGCAATAAACGTGAGATTTTCAGCAATAATAGAAATTACACATTCGATTATATCATGGCATGATCATTTTCGCAACATGCATTTTTTAGGAGGTATATAATGGCGGATATAAAAAATTCTCCGGAACCAGTACGACGCGACGAACGGATCAAGCTGGGGGAAAAGATAGCTTTTGGGATCGTGAATATCGGGAATATCCCTATTCAAGCCCTGCTTAGCGGTTTCCTGCTGATCTTTTATACCGATGTGGCAGGGCTAAACCCGGCGGCTGTGGCCACCATGTTCCTGGTGATGCGGGTCTTCGACGGGCTAAACGATCCCATTATGGGTTTTGTGATCGACCACCTGCCCAGGACAAAAATGGGCCGTTTCCGCTCCTACCTGCTCTTAGGAACCGTCATTTGTTGTATCAACTTTATTTTGGTATGGTTTGGCCCGGTATGGGCGCCGGCGGGCAAGTTGGCCATCGCCTATATTTCCTACCTGTTTCTGGGGATTACCTTCGACTTCATGGATATACCCCTCAACAGTATGCTCCCCGCTATAACCGACTCCGCACATGAACGGAATGTTCTAAGTTCAGTGAAGAGAATAGGTATGATGACGGGTTCGACCCTTTTTGGTATGGCCGCTCCGCTCATCCTGGCAAATGCGGTGAACCGGCTGAACGGATTTTATGCCCTTATCTTCTCCGGTGTGGCAGTGATACTAGTATTTTCCATTATTGGTGTTATGGGTATCAGGGAACGGGTTGAACCGGTGGTCGATGAAAAATACAAACTCAAGGACATTGTCCCCATCCTTACCTGCCCTCCTGTATTGGTTACTCTTATCGTTGCCATTATTGGGGGGATATCCACTATACAGCAACGTACCAGCAATATGTACTTCTGTACTTATGTCCTGGATAACAGGCTGGACGTGATGACCTTTATATCCCTGTTCGGCATGGCTGAGATACTTCCCTGTATGGGACCCGTAGTTTTCTTGGCTAACAGGTTCGGCAAGAAGCCGGTATTTGTGATGGGCATCATCATCTCGGGGCTTGTCCCTTTGTTCAGGTTTTTCGCGGTTACCAATATTCCTCTTATCTACATTACCACCCTTTTGGCCGGTGTGGGAACCGGGTTTTTTAAGACCTTGCTTTTGGGTATCTCCGCGGATAATGTGGACTATGTGGAATATACCAGGGGACAACGGGCAGAGGGTGCTCTCTCTTCGCTTGTCTCCTTTGTGGTTAAGGCTGCAATGGGTATTGGCGGGGCCATTCCCGGGTATGTGCTGGCCGCCACGGGCTATGTGGCCAACCAGACCCAGACGGAAACGGCAAAGATGGGGATCATCATGAATAATATTCTCATTCCCTCTATTTTAGTATTGATTTCCGGCCTGGTATTCGGCCTGGGATATGGGATCAACCGGGAAAAATTGGCTCAAATAACGGCATCCCTGCGGGAACAGCGGGCTGCCAAGGCACGGTAATAAATTACTATTGGGAGAGGCATGTGATGGAAGATATGGGAACCATACTGGCGAAGCCGCCGGTTGAGTTTTGGCCCGATGTGCGCTGGTGGCTTGCCGAGGGCTTCCACACCGAAGAGACCCTGAAAAAGGACATCGCCATGCTGTACGAGGCGGGATTCGGGGCCGCCGAATTCCTCGCCATGGATGAACACGGGATAGATCACGGCAAGTACGGCTGGGGTTCCGAGGAATGGACCCACGATACCCACACCGTCATCAGGGAAACCACCGCCAGGGGCATGGGGGCCAGCTTTACCAGCGGCACCAACTGGTCAAACGCCAACCTTATCACCATCAAGCCCGACGACCGGGCCGCCGCCAAGGAACTGGACTTCACTGCGGAGTCCCTCAAGGACCGGGAATCCCGGTCAGGCCCCCTCCAAAAGGCGTCCCTGAAAATGCCCAACGTAAACGTTCAGGAACTGGTGGCTGTGGTGGCCGCCAAAAAAACTGGCGCCGCCAACGGCAGGGTGTTCCTGGACAAGGATAGCGTTCAACTTCTTACCGGCAAGGTTCGGGGGGAGACTCTCGACTGGGCTGCCCCAGGCGGTGAATGGGAACTCTTTACCTTCTGGCTCCACGGTACAGGCCAGACCGCCACGCCCTCGGCAGCCGTTTCCTACACCGTAAACTACATCGACCGCTACGGCATCGACGCACTTATGGGCTACTGGGACCGGGAGGTTCTAATGCCGGAGCTACGGGAGAACATCAGGAAAAACGGCCGTGTGCAGATGTACATGGATTCTCTGGAACTCTCCACCCACGGAAAAGGCGGCCAATTTTGGGGCTATCATTTTATCGAAGAATTCAAAAACCGGCGCGGCTATGACCTGTCATCATACCTGCCCTTTATCATAAGAAAAGACACATACATGGGCGGACCCTTTACCTACCGGTACCGCTATGAACCGGATCCCGCTTCCCCCGAAGGGGTGCGGTTCATTGGTAAGCTGCGGAACGATCTCTATCAGACCATGACGGAACTCTACATCGACAACATGCTGAAGCCCATGCAGAGATGGCTCCACACTGTGGGCATGGAACTACGGGCGGAGATCTCCTACGGCATGCCCTTTGAAATTTCCATTCCCGGCAAGTATGTTGACGGTATCGAAACCGAATCCCTGGAATTCGCAAGCCAGATCGAGCCGTACCGGAACCTGGCCGGACCGGTCCACCTTTTCGGGAAGCTCTATTCCAGCGAAACCGGGGCCACCATGATGAATTACCAGATGGGCCTTGATTTTTATACCCAGATCGTCTACACCCAGTTCGCCGCAGGTGTAGCCCGGACGGTCTTCCACGGCTATTCCAGCATCGCCGGATCCGAAGGGGCCACCTACTGGCCCGGCCATGAAGGAATGTGGCCTCTCTTTAGCGAGCGTTTCGGGTGCAGACAGCCGGCATATCAACACTACAACGACTGGACTGGCATGATTGCCCGTTATCAATACCTCCTCCGTCAGGGCAAGCCCAGAGTTGATCTGGGTATACTCAGGCTGGACTATAACTTCAACAATCTGTACATAGCTCTCGGTAATGAAAAAAAGCTTTACAAGAACAGCCTGATGCGGGACAACAAAGGCATATACTGGCAGGATCCGGGCCTCCAGAACCGGGGCTGGACCTACGACTACTTCGCCCCCCAGATCCTTGAGGACGAATCCATCCGGTTTTCGGAAGGTCTCCTCGCCCCCGAGGGACCAGGCTACCGGGCCCTCATCATCTACCAGGAAGAAATGCCCCTTTCCAGCGCCAGGCGGATACTCCAGTGGGCGCAAGAGGGCCTCCCGGTGATCCTGGTGAACGGCGTTACCGAACAAATACGCCTCCAGGTTTCCAAAACCCATGTAAAAGCCGCCTCCGTAACGCCCTTCAACGGGGAAAGCGATGAAGAACTGGCTCGGGTAATCGGGGAACTGAAAAAACTCCCCAACGTGAAGGAAATCGAAAACCAGGCTGAAACCCCCGGGGTTCTGGAAAAAGACCTGGGAATAAAACCCCGGGCAGCTTTCGGTGTTCCCAACAAAAACATCCTCACCTGTCTCAGGGAAGACGGGGAAAAACGTTACCTCTTTGTATACAACTATTTATACACCAGGAAAGAACCCTTTGCGGTGGAAATTTCCCTGGAAGGGGAGGGAAGCCCCTGGCGGATCGACTGTTGGACCGGGAAAATCGAGAGGATCGGAGCGTACCGGGTGGAAGAGGGCCGTACCACGGTTGGGCTTTCCCTCATGCCCGGTGAAGCGGCCATGATCGTCCTGGACTGCTCCGGTAAAGGCGCCTTTCACGCCGTGGATGCCGAAGGCTGTGAAGTGCTTATTCTTGACGGAAAACCCGTACTCAAGACACAAAAAAGCGGCGGCTATACTATAAAATTTTCCGATGGCAGGGAAGCCGGGGCGGAAGTTACCGTCCCCGCTCCGGTGGAAATCCGGCATTGGGATCTGGAGGTGGAAGACTGGAACGAAGGAGATCAAAAGGAAATTATCGAGGACCGGGGCCTGGGGCTCGTCACCCGGGAGGTGTATTTCGAGACCAAAAAGACCCTCATCCCGGTGGGAAAAACCGAACTTAAACCATGGAAGGACATCCCCGGTCTGGGACCGGAGGTATCGGGGGTGGGCTATTACCGCGCCGCCTTTACCCTGCCCGCGGACTGGGGAACGGACAAGGGCGCGCTTCTTCACATAGGTTCTACCAACGGAAATTCCGCGGCAGTCTATGTCAACGGTGCCAAGGCTCCGGCCTACGATTTTAACAGAAAGGCCGTGGACATAACGGCCCTGGTACAGCCGGGGGAAAACACCCTCACGGTGGAGGTGTCCAGCACCCTGAACAACCGGCTCCTTGCCCGTGGCTACCACACAATCATCCGCAAGGTACTCCAGGCCAGGGTCGATAATTTCCCCAAACCGGAGGACGCCGAAGCAGGACTGAGCCCGGATATGCTGAAATTCACTACCCCCAATGTCCAGGACTATGGCCTCGCGGGCCCGGTTACGGTGAGCTTTTATACTCTTGCTCCTTTGACATCCCTGTAGTATACGGCAACGCCGCCCCTATGGAGGATAACGCAAGGATATCACCTTGATGCGGGGTATCTTTTGAAGGAAGAAATGTTCCGGGAACTATATGAGCGGCACCGGCATATCATGAGCGCAACGAGGAAAAACATGAAACGGGTGATGAGCGGGGAACAGAAGCAATTACTCAGGGACAGGAGCCGGATAGAAACGGTATGGGATGTACTGAAAGAACGGTTTCAGTTGGTGTATCACCTGGCGCGAGGGATGACTGGATTATTCCGGCATTATTGTTATAGTATTGCCAGTTTTTTATTACAACCATTTATGGAATGTTCCGCTATCCTTTTGAAAGCACCTGTAAAGGCTTAAAACTCGAATTTCGGCCTATTAAGTTATATTTCGCCAATAAATATAAAGAATATCACTTGGGCCTGTTCCAAAACTAATTGACTGTGCGCTCACGTTCCCGGCATAGCCGGGG
>JAIRLK010000192.1 GCA_031259515.1 Treponema sp.
GATTGAAAACATCAATGGGTTTTTTATTATGATCTCACCAGCCTGGGGATTTGTCAAGGAATTACGCCATATTCTGTCGTTAATTTTCGATTCGTTCACCCCTAATGACAAAAACGGAAAATTTTACAGGTTCCAAACGTTTTATAAACTTCTTTCAGAGCCTCATAGAATGCCCTCCAGATGTGCTCCGCCAATTTTTTCCCTTTTTTTTACGTTTTGCCCAATAGGGTGATCTTTTCGCCCGTGAATTAGTAGCCTCAGGGGGGTGAACGATTCCCTAGTTATTGACAGAACTTTTTTACTGCTTTTTTTACCGGGGGTCCAGGGGGGAGAGCATGTGAGAAACCGGGAGATGGAGGTCATTCCTGCCAATGTCCACAGGAGGTTTTGAACACGTTATGACTGTATATACGCCGGTTAAGGTGGGATAGATGGATCAACCGGGACGGAAAAACGGAGCTTTCTTTCCGGAGTCCGTCCGCAAGGCGGGGATCAGTCCTGGAGAAGCCGTACCCGTTCCGGGGCAAAGTCTATCGAGACCGCTTCCCCTTCTTCGTATATCTTCTTTGACAGGGGATCGTCGATCTGAATCAGCGTTTCGCCGTAGCCGGTTTCCACAAACGTTTCAATGCTGTGTCCCAGGTAGACGTTCATCCTGATTTTGCCATCCACATAGCCTTTGCCCGGGTCAACCAGACGCAGGGATTCGGGACGGGCCATAAGTTTTGTTTCCCGGCCCTTCGCTACGCCGGGAGCGGCTTTTGCGGCTTCAAAGCCGCGGTTTCCCAGGCGGCATTCCCAGCCCGATCCGGTCTTATTCTGTATCTCTACCGGAAAGAAAGTTACCCGGCCAACAAAACCGGCGACAAACATGGAGTCGGGTTCCTCGTAAATCGTTTTGGGAGAACCTATCTGCATAATCTCCCCGTCTTTCATGACGATCACCATGTCGGAAAGGCTCATGGCCTCTATACGGTCATGGGTTACATAAACGGCGGTAATACCCAGAGTCTTCTGAATACGGCGGATCTCCACCCGCATCTGTTCCCGGAGCAGGGCGTCCAGGTTGGAAAGGGGCTCGTCCAGGAGGAGGACGGAAGGTTCCACGATGAGGCTCCGGGCCAGGGCGACCCGCTGCTGCTGGCCGCCGGAAAGCTGGCCCGAAGCGCGGTCGGCATAATCGGCCAACCCCACCATGTCCAGGGTTTCGGCAACTTTTTTTCTAATATCCTCCGCCGGCAGTTTCCGCAGTTTGAGGCCGTAGGCAACGTTTTCACCTACCGTCATGTGGGGAAAGAGGCCGTAGCTCTGGAACACCGTGGCGGTGTCCCGCAGGTTCGGGGGGAGCATGGTAACATCCTGCCGGCCAATCAGTATGCGTCCCGTTGTGGGAAGATCGAAGCCGGCAATCATCCTCAGGGTAGTGGTCTTGCCGCAGCCGGAAGGCCCCAGCAGGGTCACCAGATCGCCGGCCTTGACCTCAAAGTTCGACTCATGAACCGCCACTACATCGGGCCTGCCTTTAGTGTTTTTGTACACCTTCGTGATATGTTCCAGGCTTACCGATACACTGTTCTTTACTGCCATAATCATTCCTTATTAACGGGAAATACTCTTGTCGGTTATACCCCTGTCCCGGACAAGGACCTGCATGAGACCAAAAGCCCCCAGGACGATGACGATGAGGGTCGTGGCCAGTACGCTTGCCAGGCCAAAGCGGAGATTTTCGGAAAAATTGTAAATCTGTACCGTCAGGTGATACCAGCGGGCTGAAATGAGAAAGATAACCGCGCTTACCGCCGTCATGGAACGGACAAAGGTATAGGACATACTGGTAAGAAAAGCGGGCCTGACCAGGGGCAGCACGATGGAACTGAAGACTTTGGACATATCCGCCCCCAAATCCTGGGCCGCCTCTTCTATGGATTTGTCGATTTGGCGGAGACTTGCCGCGCCGTTTTCGAGGCCCACGGGCAGTTCGCGGATGACGTAGTTTATCACGATGATCGCGGCGGTACCCACCAGCAGGAGGGGGGGCTTATTAAAGGCAAGAATGTAGGAGATGCCAAGGAGGGTTCCGGGGATGGCAAAAGGGGTCATCAGCAGGGCTTCCAGCGCCTTTTTACCGAAGAACTTCTGCCGCACGATGATCAGGGCCGCCGCCATGGCAAGGATACCGGCAACAGGGCTTGCCGCCGCCGCAAGGGTAACGGTACTCAGGATTGCCTGCCTACCCCGGGAAAGGGCCTCGCCGATGTTCGCCAGGGTAAAGGAGTAGTCGATGCCCCAATTCCGGACAAAACAACCGGCCACGATGGTAGCGTAAAGAGCGACGGTAAAGCCCAGACATATCCAGACGAAAACGGTAAGGGCGATACGCACCGGTTTAGTGGCAAGCTCCGCAAGGCGGGCGCTGGGTTTGCCGGTTACGGTTACGTAGCTTTTCCGGTTTACCCAGTAGCGCTGGGCAAAAAAAGCCGTCAGGGTGGGGAGGAGGAGCAACAGGGAGAGGGCCGCGCCGCCGCCTAAATCGCTGCGGCCGGTTACCTGAATATAGGCGGTTACCGAGAGAACCCGGTAAGACCCGGCCAGAAGCAGGGGATTCGCAAAGTCCGCCAGAGAGTTGGTAAAGACCAAAAGCCAGGCGGAAAGCAATCCCGGCAGGGAAAGAGGCAGCGTGATGGTGAGGAAGGTCTTGAGGCGTGTTGCCCGCAGATCCAGAGCCGCGTCTTCTACCGTTGAGTCTATCGACCGCAGGATGCCGGACAGGGTCATGTAGGCGATGGGGAACATGCCGATGGTCTGCACCAGCGCCAGGCCGCCGAGTCCGTAAATCGAGAAATTCTCCATCCGGAGGAACTGCCGGGTTATGAGGCCGTTGTTGCCGAAAAGAAGAATTATCGACAGGGTTAATGAAAAAGGCGGCGAAATAACCGGCATGGTGGCCAGGGTACCGATAAGTTTTTTGTGTCCCGCTCCGGTTCGCTCGGTAAGGAAGGCAAAGGCGAAACCAATGAGGGTAGAAATAGTAGCCGTGACGATGCCGAGCTTTATTGAACCCCACAGGGGAACAAGAAATTCCGGAGACAGGGTCCGTTTCCAGATTCCAAGGGAAAAAGCGCCTTCTTCTACAAAGGAAAGACGAAGGGCTTCCAAAAGCGGGTAAGCGATAAAGGCAGCGGAAACGGCAAACAGGAAAAGTACGCTGTAACCGGTAATAGGATCCCGGGAGCAAGTACCGATGGCAAAGATCAGGGTGAACAAGACCCAGGCAAGGATGCCCAGGGAAACCAGAAGGCTTTGAAAACTGCCGCCCGCACCTGCCGGGACCAGGATAATGACCGCCCCCCGGAGGTCGTAACCCGAATCGTCGGGAATGGGGAGGAAAAAAGCGGCCATAGGTGGAGAACTATCCCCAACCCGCACGATCTGGGGATAGGCGTAGGGTACCATGTAGTAGACGCTTTCCATGGCCTGGGCAACCCCTTCACTTTCGTGGTATTCGTCCCAGAAGGATTGGACATCGTTGTCTCCGGTAAGGGGATAGAAGTTAAAATTTTGATCCACACCCAGGGCTAGCGCTTTGGCGCCCTCAATGATCTCCCCTATTGAACCAAGCCATTCGCCGTAATAATCGGCATTGGCGGGAGCCGTCTTCGAGAAAAGGGATACTTCTTTTAAACTATTGGACTCACGGTAGGATCGGAATGCATCGATCAGACTGGAAAATATCCACCAGTCGCCAATGGCAAACACTGCCGATACGGCAATCAGCTTTATCAGCTTTTTCTTAAACATGCTTGCCCCAGGGTATAGAAAACCCTCCGGGGTCTTTCCCCAGAGGGCCGGTTAAAGGGTTAACGTTTGTTGCCGATTTCGGCGTTCCAGCGGTCAAGAAGCCTCTTTTTGTTGGCGGCGTCGCCGTCCCAAACCATATCCTGGGTGATGGTCTTTATCTGATTGATGGAAAGGGCGTCCGGATGTTTTTCCGCACCGTTTGCCACCAGTACCACGTACCATTGGGTAAATATCTTTTGGGCTTCCTTGGACGAAAGAATCCAGTCGTAGAGCCTCCGGGCGTTTACCGCGTCTTTGCCGCCTTTGATGAGGGACATGGATGCCAGTTCGTAACCCGTACCCTCGGAAGGGGCGTTTATCTCAACCTTCGCCCCTTCCGCTTTCAGCTTAACCTGATCATGGGCATAACCGATGGCTATGGGGATTTCACCGATAGCCACGCTTTTGCCGGGGGCCGAGCCGGACTGGGTGTACTGATCGATATTCGCGTCCAGTTTTTTGAGATAATCGAAGGCTTTAGCTTCATCTTGATTATTGAGGGTGCGGATGGTAGTAAGCGTGTTATATGCCGTACCGGAACTGTTGGGGTTAGCCATCCGGATATATCCTTTATACTCCGGCTTTAGAAGATCGTTCCAGCTTTTTGGAGGGATCAGCCCCAGGGCCTGGGCCCGGTCAAGGTTTGTCACAAAGGTGAGGGGGCCCACGTAAAGGCCTATCCAATAGTTATCCGGATCCCTGAAATCCGCGGGAGTATTGTTCGATGCCCGTGAACGGTACTGTTCGGTAAGACTCTTGGACTTTGCCGTGATGTGATCGAGGCCGACCCCGCCTACCCAGATGGAAGCCTGGGGATTGGCCTTTTCGGCCTCCATACGGGCAACCGCTTCGCCGCCGGAAAGCCGGACAAAACTTACGGTGATGCCGGTTTCCTTATGAAATTGCTCAAAAAGAGCCTTCGCAAGCGGTTCTTCCAGCGTAGAATAAGCAGAAAGAGTGTTGCTCTGAGCAAACACCCCCGCA
>JAIRLK010000243.1 GCA_031259515.1 Treponema sp.
TTGCCAAATCCGGTAACGTTTAATAGCCGGCAGCGCGATGAGATGAATACTCACCTTAAGCTGGCCCGGTTGGAAGATACTTGCGAAATTGTGCCCCGTTACGACGGGCGTCTCATGTACCAGGGTTGGAAATACGGTTCAGGAAACCCGTCGATGCTCGATTCTCCGATGGAAATAAAGATAATCAGGAATTTTCTTTTTGATGGCCGGTGGTCATATTGGGGCCGCAGCTTTGACGGATCGTGGAAGTTCGATGGTTCGCTGATGTATTCCAGCGGGATCACATATTCAGGAAAGCAGGTTTTTATGGAGGTAGTTGTATGATTCAGCTTATTGAGCAGTATCCCGCAGAGTTACGCGGGGAATTTTGGATGAAGGTGTATCGGAAGGGAATACTCATAGAGGAATATGAGGATCACAACATCATCGTCAATGGTGCCCGATCCGCAGTTGCCCGGCTAATTTCCGGGAACAGTACGGGCAAGAACATTAACCGGATCGCTTTCGGTATTAGCGGCGCCGCGCCTTCGCCGGACAACACGGCGATTACGGGGGCATTTATAAAAAATCTCACCAGTTATTCCTACCCCGTGACCGGCCAGGTGCTTTTTTTGTGGGACCTGTTGACTACGGAAGCGAACGGGAAAAGCATCCTTGAGTTCGGGCTGCTCTGCGCGGACGATACGCTGTTTGCGCGGAAAACCCGGGCAAAACCCTTAGAGAAAGATTCGGATATCAGCATTGAAGGTCGGTGGCTGATTATTTTGTAAAGCCTATGGAGGGAAAATATGGCTAATTTACCCGAGAGTGCAACCTGGGAAGGCGGGATATTCCAGCTCGAAACTACCACGTTTGCAACTGGCGGACCCGAGGGTCCGGCAAATACCCAGGCAAGGCAACTGGCCAATCGGACGCAATGGCTAAAAAAGATTGCTGATGAAATGGTTGCCGCCCGGGGCGGAAAGGTATCGCTTGATGAACGGCTGGATCAGTATGATGCCTTTGAACCTGAGAACATAGCTGCGTTGCACATTTTCGCGGCTATGGGGATTGACATGGCCGGCCTGGCGAACCGGGAGATCAAAAAAACGATCTTACAGCGTTTTCAGTCCGGCCTTTCCGTCATCACTAACCGGGGGGTGATTTCCGGCTGCGCGGTGACCAAGAGCGTCAGCGCGGTACGGAACCTGTCTCTGACGGCCGGCTCGTTCTTTATAAACGGTCTTGAGCTTCCCTGCCCGGCATTCCAGAATACCGCGCTGGTCCCGGCAAACTATGGAGATATGGCTCAGACCTGCTATGCCTATATCTACCTGGACGCGGGCAATGCGGTAAAGTTCGCCTGTACCCCATTAGGAGGGTCGGTCCCGGAGGGCGGTCTTCCTCTTTACCGGTTTACCGTGCCGGCGGGGAATACCGAGACCAACGATCCCTACCTAGGGTCTGTTACCATGACTGATGTACGGAGGGTGGAGGCCGGATATCCGGTACAGTTTAACTCCATTCCCTATGTCTCAGTCGTGCTACCTTACAATATGCTGGATAGCGATTACGAAGTGGTGATCGACATCCTTAGTTTCAAGGGAGGCGGAAACCAGCGGCCATCTGTATATACCGGGGATAAGGCGGCCAACGGGTTCAAACTGTATGCCGAAGGTTCCCTGGACGCGGTAAACGTCCGGTGGACCGCAATTAAATTAACTTTATAGGAGAATTAGGATGATTGTAGAGAAAGTCGATCCTTCCCGCGAAGCGTTTAGCGATTATGCCCTTGACGGGGCGGTCCTTACCGTCGCGGGAATCCCCGTGAACCTGGAAGAAGAGCAAGGGGATCAGGAGGTTATTATCACCTTCGCCGCCTGCAACGGAAAGGTTCACCGGGGAATGATGCCGTGCTGCCAGTATGTCGCGGATGTGATTATTCCGCCGCGGAAATACGAGACGGTGGAAGCGGACGGCCCGCCGGCTAACGCTATGCGGGACGATGAAAAGAAGGATGAGGTGCCGGAGAAGCATACGGAAACTTTGCCGGTTCCTCTGGATACGGATTCCGTAACGTTAAAGCTCTGGCCTGTCGCGGTACAGAGCGAAATCAGCCATCAGCAAGGAGAAAACAATGCCGCTGAATAAGGACACGCTGTTGAACAGCGTTTTGGCCGCTTCCGGAGGGAAGCTGGTAATCAAGTACAATGTAAACGGTGATCCGTCCGTTATGGTGAGGATACCCCGGTTTAACCTTGAGGACATCGATCCCTCTTTGGGGAACGGCCCTCATCCGGCGTTTGTGGTAAACGGTGTTGTAAAATCCGAGATTTATATCGGCGCATATCAGGCAATACTTGAAAAGAATTGCGCGATCTCCGTACCGGGACAGTCCCCCCGGGTAAACATCAATTTTGACAACGCGAAAGCGGCGTGTGTCGCCAACGGACCAGGGTGGCATCTGATGACGGCATGGGAATGGGCGGCGGTGGCGCTGTGGTGCATGAAAAATGGTTTCCAGCCCCGGGGGAATACGAATTATCTGAAGGCTTATGAAGCCCCTTGGGAAACCGGAACCCCGGCACCGGATAATCCTACGGCAAAGACCCTGGGCGGTTCCGGGCCTGTTTCCTGGCGGCATGACGGAACCCTTGCCGGTATCGCCGACCTGGTAGGGAATGTGTGGGAGTGGAACGACGGGCTGAAGATTGTTGACGGCCAGATTTATGTACCGGGTGATAACAACTATACGCTGGCGGAATCGGATTGGCCTGCCACCGGTGTCTTCTTTGACGCCTCCGCAGGCTCCGGCGACCGGAGCGGCGCGGCGGACAGCGGCGATCCGATACTGTCAAACGCGGTGAGCAAGTACAGCGAAACCCCCACTCCTCCGGGAGGAGGGGACACGGGGGATTTTGACTACGCATACCAGGGTTCTTGGGCTTCAATGGCGGTTTCGACCGGGTTTAACGGCCTTACGGATGCGGTCAAGAAAAAGATGGCGCAGCTTCTGATAGCGCCGAAACTGGCCTCAAGCGGGAGCGCTATTTTCTCCGATATTAAAGGGGGGGTATGGGTGCGGAACTACGGGGTGCGTGTCCCGCTCCGGGGCGGCGCCTGGAACGATGCATCGGGTGCGGGCCTGGGGGCGCTGGGTCTGTATTATCTTCGCGCGCTCGTGAGCAGCACCGTGGGGTTGCGTCCGGCTTTTATTTTGTAGATCTGATTTCTGACTTCTGGGGTTCTGATCCTGAAACCGTGGGGGTATGGGGGGCGTAAGCCCCCCATCGGAAAAAAATTTAGAATTTGGGGTATTTCATGGCAGAGAACATGAAGGTGTATCAAAAGTGGGAGGACATGGCAAAGTACGTGTATATAGCGTTACAGTCGTACCCCAAAAGCGAGAAATTTACGATAGCGGCAGATACCCGTAGTGCGCTTATGCTGGTAGGCCGGTATATCTATCGCGCAAATAATGTGTCAAGGCAGGAAAGGCGAAAAGCGATAGAGGAAGCTGATTTAGCGTTGGTTGATCTAAAATTGCTCATCAGGCTGGGAATGGTATTGGAATTCATGCCTCTCAAGAAATATGAGATAGCCAGCGCCCAGGCGGTGGAGATTGGAAGGATGCTTGGAGGGTGGCTCAAGTCTACGATAGCATAGTAAACGCAGAAAACCCTTTGGGGGCGCAGGCCCCCAGCGAATCCAAATTCTTCAAATATCGATTTTTTTTGGTTTTTTGAATACAGCCTTTCGTAAAACAGATAGCGTTGTTTTATAGCCTGAGCAATGTTTGATGTATCCAAAAAAGCTCATAATACTCATTTTTGCGTGTTCAAGGATATGCGGATTATCCTTGTAAAGAGCGGAGAATTTTCTTAGCCTTTTCTTTGCGCGTTTAACTGTGCTTTTCCGGGGCCTTATATGCGTAGGCCATATACGATACCCGCAAAAATCTATTCCGTGTTTCCCCGGATAAATAGTTGTTTTGGGATTCAGTTTCAGTTTCAGTTCTTCATTTAGATAATCCGCAATGCCCTCCCAAACAACCCGGAGAAAGTTTTTATCAGAATGTATAATTACAAAATCGTCCATATACCGGGCATAATATTTTATTTTGTATATTTCTTTAATCCGGTGATCTAAAGGGTCAAGGCAGACATTGGCCATAAGCTGGCTTGGAAGCGTGCCTATAGGGATGCCGATGCCTTCTGTTCCTTCCGTGCTGTAAGAATCAACAATGGTATCCAATAACTGTAAAACCTTTTTATCCCGAATAGTCCGGCGGATTATTTTTTTCAAAACTTCATGGTTTATGCTTGGAAAGAATTTAGTAACATCGCATTTTAAGACATAGTATTTCCGCCAGTTTCTTTTCGCAAGCCGGGCGCAGTGGAACACGTGCTTCATTGCCGCATGGGTTCCACGACCGACACGGCAGGCGAATGTCTCATT
>JAIRLK010000273.1 GCA_031259515.1 Treponema sp.
GCCGTTTCCGGCTGTGGGCATCGAGGCGTGTTGTGAGAGCGATTTTGCCGCCGCGAGGACGCTCTGCCGCGTTTTACGCGGGGGGAGAGGCGGAGTGGAGGGGGATTTCGGGCGAAAACGGGGTTTCCGCCTCGTTTTCCGCCTGATGGGGTCTGACCCCGTTCAGCTTCCGCCTCCGTCTAATGTCCGCCGCAGTTGGCGGTTCGGCCTCCGCCTCCACCGCCTTCCAGTCCACCGCCCCCGCCCCTTCGGGCGGCTCCCCTTCCAGCACCTCCGACCAGTACCGGTCTCCCCAGCGTTGCCCCGTTCTTCCCGGCCGCAGATTGAACCGCACCGAGAACGTCTGCTTGAGCCACTGCATAATCTTAGGCAGTTGGAACCCGTCCGCAGGCTTGATGTAGAACGACAACAGCGCCCCATCAAGGGCGAACCCCCGCATCTCGAAGGTGAACAGCCTCTTCGCCTCGAAGAGAAGCCGGAAAAGCAGGGCCTTCGCCCGCTGTTGTCCCCGGAAGAGCGGCTCGCCGTCATTGACAACCGTCCGTACCTCGTACCACGCGCCTTGCGCTAATAATCTTTGTTTACGCATAGTACATACTAATATGGGTTTCTCCGCCAGTTTGCTTTAATTGAGCGGGAAAAAAGTGTGAAAACAGGAAGGAAGCCGGGCTAAAAAAATGAAAACTGAGGTTTTGGAACAGGCTCATGTATTATTTTTGGGGGAAGTCGCAGGGGGTATTTTTGTAAAGTCCCCGCCCGGATTCATACTTTTCTATCGGGGATAAATGTCAAGCTGAAAAGCATTGGGCTTTTCAGCGTATCCCTAAAAGAGATTTTTGATGGCGGGATATATTTTGAGGTATCGTTGGTACTGTGCGTCAAGATATTCCGCGGAAGATATTGACGGATCGTATCTAAGGGCCTTTTTACTGTCTTGCAGAGATGCCGCGAAGTCCTCATGGGAAACGGCCAAACCCCTGCTGATGAAAACCGATCCACTAAGGGCAATTGAAGGGAGGTACTCGGAATCGCCCCCGCTTTGGGTGATGGAGCTGTGCAGTACGTCCGCAAGAATCTGCCGCCAGACAGGGGTCTTGGCCCCACCGCCGGTAAGACGTATCGTTTTGACGCTATCCCGGCTGATGGTTTCGAGGCCCTGACGTATGGAAAAGGCCACGCCCTCAAGGCAGGCCCGCGCCATTTGGGACCTGGTAGTTTCGTTGTCTATGCCGATAAAGGCGCCCCTGATCTTTGGATCCATTACGGGGAAACGTTCGCCCGATAAATACGGCAGGAAAAGCAGCCCTCCGCTTCCGGCGGCGCTGTTTTCAAGGAGCGAATCGATATAGTCATACTTGCCCAGGCCCGATTCGGCGGGCCAAAGAAGATCACTGACCCATTTATGAACCCCGCCGGCGTTGAGGAAGGGTACCACGTTGATATACAGATCCGGCGGGATTGCCGCCAGATTGAAGACCCCCGGCCGGGAGAGGACATCCTTTGAAATTGCGGCGATCCAGCCGGAGGTGCCCAAATAAATACTGTATTCCCCGTCACGGGTAATTCCTGATGACAAGGTCGAGGCCCCCGCATCCCCCGAACCCGCGTATACAGGCGTTCCCCGCAAAAATCCTGTTTGTTCCGCCCCGGTCCCGCTTACTGTTCCTGCCTGTTCTCCGCAGGAAAACAGTTCAGGCAGGATGTGGGACGGAATGGCAAGGGTCTGCAACAAAGAGCCGTCCCAGCGTTTTTTATGAATGTCCATAAGGCCAAAGGTTGAAGCCGAAGTTATATCTCCCATCATTTTTCCGCATAACCGCAATATCACGTAATCTTTGGAACTTCCCAGTACGGAAGCGGTTTTACCGTACTTGCTTTCCTCGTTCTTTTTGTACCAAAGAAGTTTGGCTGCGGGAATGGAAGCGTCCATCGTGTTGCCAGTGATCCGCCGGATCGAATCTTCTCCAATCAGCGAATTAATATACGCGGCTTCTTCCACAGCCCTGCCGTCGCTGTACAATATGGCGTTCCGCAGGGGATTTCCCTCTCCATCCACCGGGATAAGGTCCTGCATCTGGCCGCTCATGATAATGCCGAGGATATGATCCGGGGAGAAGCCGTTTTCGAAGATCATCCGGGAAATGCCGCAGAACGCACGGTACCAGTCCCGCGGGTCCTGCTCTTTGTACTCTCCGGAAAAAAGCGTTTTCAGGGGAAGGGTATGCTGAAACACCGCTTTTCCTTCCCTGGAGACCAGTACCCCTTTTATGGCGGTGGTACCCAAATCAAAGGCGGCGACATACGACATGACATACGACATATAGAGACTCCTTATTGCTGCCTTGTAAGCGCACAGGAAATATCCCGGATTAATCGCAGCATATTTCCCTCCGACTCGCGGAGGGCCTTAAGCAGCGCGGTGCCGATGATGACCCCGTCGAATCCCTGATCTATCAAAGAACATGATTTTTCCGCCGAATCGATGCCGAAACCGGCCAGCAGCCTTACGCCGGGATGGGCCTTTATCGCGTTGATATGCGCCGAAAGGCGCTGTTCTTTTTTTCCGGTGGAACCTGTTTTGCCAAGGTACAGTTGAAAATAGATGGTTTTATGGTTTGACGCTATTTTATCCAACTGTTCCGGCGGCGTTTTGCCGTTGACAAAACCTATAACTTCTACATTCAGGGCAGCGAGTTCTTTCTGAAGATCAAGCCGTTCCTCGTCGGAACAGTCGGGAAGCACCAGTGAATCCATCAGCTTTTCTGCCGCAAATGTCCGGTAAAGACCATTCCGGATAAAGTCATTTTTGTACGCCATTATCCATAACGGTTTGTCAATGGCGGCGCGCAGTTTTTTCCAGTAAATGATATCCGGCGCTTCTTTTTCAAGCACCTTTTTATGAGCCTGGCGGATAACGTCTCCTTCGAAGAAAGGATCCCTTGAGGGGTATCCAATCTCGAAAATATCTACACCGGGGACGCTTTTCTTTATAAGCGCTATTGAAGAGGAAATATTCGGATATCCTGCCAGAAAGTATCCGGCCAGAAGGCCCCTGCTCATGCCAGCCGTGACCTCCGGCCCAGCCTGGGCAGAATAACCGCAAGAACAATAATGGAACCGGTCAAAACGTCCTGTAGGAAGGTGGGCGCCCGCATGATGGTCAGTCCATTTGCCAGGATACCGAGAATGGCCGCCCCGACAAAGGTTCCCCAGATATTGGGGATGCCGTTTTTAAACATTGTCTTTCCCAGAAATACCGCGGCATAGGAAGTCAGAAGTAATCCGTCGCCGCTCGTCGGGGTGGCGGAACCGATTCGGGAAGCCATCAATACTCCGGTAAAGGCGGCAAGGAGGGCGCAAAGGGCATAGGCAAGGTTCTTGTTGAGATTCACCTTGAGCCCCGCCGCCTCCGAGGCCGCCTGATTCCCTCCAATGGCGTATAATTTTCGTCCGAAGGAGGTATGTTCCATGACAAACCAGAAAACCAAAACCAGCACTATCATAATCACGGAAAGAAGCGGCAGCACGCCAAGGGAAACGGCGCTGAAGAATTTGAAATTTTGGGGCAGCCCTACGGAGATGGAAGCCCCGTTGGTAAGCCAGTATGTTAATCCGCTGATAACGGTACTGGTACCCAGGGTGGTGATAAAAGACAGCACCCTGAAACGGGTGATCAGGAAGCCGTTGAAGAGACCTATCCCCAGGGCCAAAACAAGAGGAACAAGGAAGCTCAGCGGAACGGGAACGCCCCCCAGGGCAAGTTTTGCCGCCAGAAGCCCGCCGAAGCTCGCGATGGCGCCTACGGACAGATCGAATTCTTCTACCGACATCACCAGAGTCGCCCCCAGGGAAATAATCACCAGGAGGGATATTTGCCGGGTAATGTTGATACAATTCTGAAATGTCATAAAGGCGCGGGGATTGAGGACACAAAAGACGCCGATGATAACCATTCCGGCGAGTATGGTACCGTAGGAATGCAGCAACTTTTTTATGCGGTTCTTTTTCATGTCAAGTCCTTCCTGTTAATCCGCGTAACAGCGGCTTAATACCGTTTCGGCATTCAAGCGGTCATTTTCAAAACATTCCCGGCTTTGTCCCCGGACGATGATCTGCACCCTGTCAACAACTTCAAGGAGTTCTTTTATATCGGAGGAAACAAAAACCATCGCCCTGCCCAGGGATGCCATATCTCCAAGCAGTCCGTGAATTTCGTGTCTGGTTTTTACATCCACCGCCTGAGTGGGTTCATCGCAGAGGATGATTCGGGGGGAGGACATCATTGCCTTGGCAAATACCACCTTCTGCTGATTGCCCCCGGAAAGTTCCTCCACCGGCTGCCCTGGGCCTGATGTTTTTATTGCCAGGGCGCTTATTTTTTGAAGGGTATCCCGTTCCTGGGCTTTGTCGTCCATATACCCGAAACGGCTGTAATTATCCAGAACGGACACGACCATGTTTTCCTTTACTGAACGGCTGGTAATGAGCGCCTTGCCCCGCCTGTCTTCGGAAAGAAGGACCATGCCTCTCTGTATCGAGTCCCGCGGCGAGGGGCGGGGATACGCCTTCCCTTCAAGGCGGATACTGCCCCCGGCTATCTCTCTCGTCCCGTAGATACATTCCAGGGCTTCCGTCCTGCCGGATCCCCCCAGGCCGAAAAGGCCCAGTATCTCGCCGGCATGGACTTTCAGGTCAATACTCTTTACGGTTCCGTCGAGAGAAGCAATTCCGGATACTTCCAGGAGGGGCCTGCCGGAGATGCGGCGTTTGTTTTTTTCCCTGGCGGACGCGCCGCTGGACCAGTTGTCGGTCATAAGGGAAATGATCCCGTCCTTTGCGGTGTCCGCCCTGTCCAGGGTTTTCATCAGCCGGCCGTTCTTGAGTACCGTTATTCGGTCGGACAGGGCCATTACTTCGTCCAGGCGGTGAGACACATAGAGGATTGCCGTTCCCCGTTCCTGCAATCGTTTGATAATGGCGAAAAGCTGCGCCGCCTCCTGATCCGTCAAAGCCGCCGTAGGTTCATCAAGAATAAGCAGTTTACAGTCGGTCATCATGGCGCGGAGTATCTCAACCTGGGTCCGCTGGGGAGGCGACAAATACCGCGCCTGCGTGTCGGGAGGAATATGAATGTCCAGTTCATCCATCAGGGCGGTGGCCCGTTGCTTCATTTTCTTCCAGTTTACGCGGATAAAATTCTTTTCATAATCCAGTCCAAGGTACACGTTTTCGACGCCGGTAAAAGAAGGTATGAGATGCCTGTCCTGGTGGATTACCGTTATCCCCAGGTCCCGGCTGTGACGGGGATGGGAAATCATTACCGGGTTTCCCTGCCAGAGAATATCCCCCTCATCGGAGGCGTATATCCCGCTCAATATCTTTATGAGCGTCGATTTTCCCGCGCCGTTTTCACCCACCAGGGCGTGAAATTCACCGGCCCGGACATTGATGGAAACGTCCCTGAGGGCATACATGGAGCCGAAACATTTAGATATACCTTGAGTTTCCAGAACCATGCCGCCCCTTTCCTCCATAAATATTGACGAACACTACTCGTACAGTATTGCCGGAGCGTAGCGGTCGCCCCTGGTCAGCGTTTCTCCGGCAAAATACCTTTCAAGTTCTTGAATGACGATATCCGCCATACCGGTAAAATTCTGTTCGATGGTTGCCACAAGCGCGCTGCCCTGATCGATATATTCCACCGCCTGGGCATTGCCGTCAATGCCGGTTACAATAATACCCTTCCGGCCCGCGTCGTTGATGGCCTGAACCGCGCCGATAGCCGCTTCATCCCAGGCGCACCAAACCGCGGTAATCGCGCCGTCCCCCGCGTTACCCAGGAGTACATTTTCCATTACCGTTCTTGCGTTTTCAATGGGATTGGGTACGTCAATATGCTGCTCGGTAACTACCCTGATACCGGGATTTTCCGCGAGGATCTGCTCCAGCCGTTCGTTCCGTTTAAAAATACCCGGATGGGGCCGGTGAGTCAGGATAACGAGATTCCCGTTGTGGTTCATTCGGTCGAACAGATAGTTGGTAATAAGTTCGGACATCTGATAATTGTCGCTAGTGGCGTTGACGGTAATGCCTTCGATAAACCCGCTGTCGCAGCCGAATACCGGGATCCCTGCGGCATCCGCCTGTTTAATCTGATCGGCAATCTGGGAAGGATCGGCGCTGACAATGACAATGGCATCAACCTTGCTGGTGATCAGGTCTTCCATCCGGCTTGCCAGGGCGGCGAAATCGTTTTTTGTGTCCACTGCGGTGGAGTTCCACCCTTTTTCCCGGATATTGTTTTCCAGCATATCAACCATTTGTTTTGTCGTGGTCGATGAAAGGTACGGGGTAAGAACGGTAATGCTTTTTGTTTTACCGGCGTCTTTCCGGGTACAACCGACGCATAGCAGGGACACGAGACCCAGAGCAAGCGCCGCCGTCATACGTAATGATCTTCTTTTCACAATAATATCCTCCAGTTATTTGGTTTCTGTCCACAAAGCCGGCCGCCGGACGAGACCACCTCCCGTCCCGAACAGGCCTTGTGATTTCCCGGCCTCAAAGCCGGGAAAATGCGGTTTTTTGCGGGGCCGTCAATAATGTCCTGCATGACTGACAGCCCCTATGTAAAAGGACCAGGCCCTTTTATCACAAATCCAAAAGCATCCGCGCCGTATCCACGCTTGTCATCAGTTCGTGGATCAGGGAGCTCCGCAGTGAAGCGTCAATGGCGCCGATTTTCTCCCCGCCAAAGGCAATTGCCGCCACATGGGGACATGCCTGTAATTGTTCCGCATCGATACCGATAAATCTCCGGGTAAATTCATTATTCAACGCAATTCCTTCACTATATAAAGAAGATGGAACCAACGACCGCCCCTGTTCTTTTCAGAAAATCCACATCGTCCTGATTCAATATTCCCGACCCAATCATGGTGGCGCCGGCCTCAATCTGCCCGATACCAGCGAATATTATATCGCGGTTTCCCGCAAGATTGAAGACGCACTGTATTTCTTCCTCATGTTCAAGAATTTTTTGCAACTATTCAGGCGCAGCGTAATTTCAGAAATTTTCTTGTTCTCCAGTGCTTTAACGCTATCCCCCGCTGGCGGCTGAATAGTTACGATTTTTTCTTGCGTCCTCATTTTGACTAAGATTTTCCTCGTAGTACAGTTCTTTAGCGGAAGTTGTTCGGAAACTGAAGTTTCCAAACAACTCTAGTTTGCAAATGTCTATGACCAGACGATCATTATTCAGTATTCCCATGCTCAATATTTTCGGACTCCCAATTATGAAATTAATTCCATCAATTTAATTAATGTAACTATTCAGTCGTTAGCGGGGGTTAAAGCACTGGAGAACAAGAAAAGTTTACGAATTGCGCTAGGACTGAATAGTTACTAATTAATTTCATAAAATATCCTATCATCTTTTCGGAATTTATACCATCATTCTTTTACTTTCCCGGTTTTTTCAGTAAGCGGTCCCATGTCTGGTAAGGCGCCAGTGCTTCGGGTATAATGGGAACTGTCCGCAAAATCCGGGAGGGTTTTGGGAAGGACTGCAAGATTATAGAAGGAGAGTGGAGTGTTTATGCGGATTGCGACGGATATTGGCGGAACCTTTACGGACCTGGTGGCCCTGGACCGGGATGGAAAAGTGTACACGGTTAAGGGGGATACTACCTCACCGAATTTTGAACAGGGTATCATTCAGATAATGGAGAAAAGCGGAAACGGAGGAGGAATTCAGGATGCTGGCGAAGAGGAACCCCGTGATAGGGGAAGCGTATTGCAGGCTGCAAGT
>JAIRLK010000404.1 GCA_031259515.1 Treponema sp.
TTTGTTACTTCTTGTCCAGACCTATGTAGTAGGTCTCGAAGGACTCCCGGCGGCAGGCTTGCGGCTTAAAGCTCTTGCCGGTCCTGAAAAGTTCCCGTATCCGTTTAAGAAGGGAAGCGGTATCTCCCCCCTGAAAGACTTTGACCGCCATGCTTCCGCCTTGTGCCAGAGCGTCTCCGGCGTAATCCAGCGCAGTTTCCGCCAGGCTCAGGGAACGGAGGGTGTCTACCTGCCGGCTGCCGGTGGTTGCGGGGGCAAGATCGCTCAGAAGGAGGCGGTAGGGTCCCCGGCTCAGAAGGGCGTCACGGGTATCCTCCGAGGTGATGTCGCCCTGAATAAAAAAGAAGTTATCCCGGTCAAAGAGGCCCTGGTCGTACCGGCGGGAAAGAGGGGAAATATCCCCGGCGGCAAGGAAACCCCGGTCTCCTAGGATTCGCAGCACGTAGAGGCTCCAGCTTCCCGGGGCCGCCCCCAGGTCCAGGACCCGGAATGGGGAAGAAGGTCTGCAAGAACCGCCCGCCGGGAGGAGGCCGAATTTTTCGTTGAGTTCCCGGAGTTTATAGACAGAACGGGCGGGATACCCCTCTTTTTGGGACTTGAGGGCCCAAAAATCCGGTTTCCCATAATTTGCCACGGGCAAGCCTCCTCTTGATCATACGTCCAGGTTGCTCACCAGCAGCGCGTTTGTTTCGATAAATTCCCGGCGGGGCGCCACGAGTTCGCCCATCAGGGTAGAGAATATCCGCTCCGCCTCCACCGCATCATCAAGATGTATCTGTACGATGTTCCGTTGAGAGGGGTCCATGGTGGTATCCCAGAGCTGGTCGGGGTTCATTTCTCCCAAGCCCTTGTACCTTTGGAGGGCGATCTTTTCCGGGTCCCTGCCGGACGCGGTAAGGATGCGGTCCTTTTCGGTGTCGTCGTAGGCGTAGAAGGTTTTCTTCTCGTAACTGATCTTGTAGAGGGGGGGCATGGCCAGATAGACATGACCGTGCTCAATAAGCGCTGTCATATAGCGGTAAAAAAAGGTGAGCAGCAGGGTTCTGATATGGGAACCGTCAACATCGGCATCAGCCATGATGATGATCTTGTGGTACCGTATTTTGGCGACGTTGAATTCGCTGCCGCAGCCGCCGCCTATACTGGCAATGATGGGTTGCAGCTTCTCGTTGGTTACTACTTTCTCGATGCGCTGTTTTTCCACGTTCATCATCTTGCCCCAAAGGGACAAGATAGCCTGGTACTGCCGGTTCCGGCCCATTTTGGCGGAACCCCCGGCGGAATCTCCCTCCACGATGAAAAGCTCCGTAAGGGCGGGATCTTTCTCGGAACAGTCCGCCAGCTTGCCGGGCAGTCCCGCCGAATCCATGGCGTTTTTCCGGCGGGTGGCATCCCGGGCTTGCCGGGCGGCAATACGGGCTTTGGCGGCAAGGACACTCTTCTCCAGGATGCTGGTAATCACGTCAGGATGAGTGTCCAGAAAGAGTTCCAACTGCTCATTTACCAGGGATTCCACGATGCCCTTGACCTCGGAGTTCCCTAACTTACCCTTGGTCTGGCCTTCGAACTGGGGATTCGGAACCTTGACCGAAAGAACCGCGGTAAGGCCCTCGCGGACGTCATCGCCGGAAAGACTTTCGTCCAGCTTTTTAGCCTGCTTGGACTTTTTAAGGTACTCGTTTAGGGTCCGGGTCAGGGCGGACTTGAAGCCCACCAGATGAGTGCCTCCTTCCCGGGTGTTGATGTCGTTCACGAACGAGAACATGATCTCGTTAAAGCCGTCGTTGTACTGGATTGCACATTCCACCTCTATATCGTCACGGGAACCCTCAATGAAGATAGGCTCCTTGTAGAGGACGGTTTTGTTTTCGTTGAGGTACTGCACAAAGCTCTTGACCCCGCCGTCGAACTTAAAATCGTGAACTTTGGGGTTTAAAAGCCGCTCGTCCCGAATGGTGATCTTAAGGCCCTTGTTGAGAAAGGCCAGTTCCCTAAGCCGGTTGGAAAGGGTGTCAAAATTATAGGTGGTGGTCTCGAAGATTGAAGTGTCCGCCTTAAAACGGACCGCAGTACCACGGCGGGAACGATAATCTTTGGCCCAGGGAGGAATTTCCGCGTCCGTCATCTCCCGGGTGGGATATTCCGGGATGCCGATATGGTAGCGCTGGGTGTACACCTTGCCGTTTGTCATGACAAAGGCTTCGCACCAGTCGGAAAGGGCGTTGACCACGGACACGCCGACGCCGTGGAGTCCGCCTGAGACCTTGTAAGAATTTTTGTCGAATTTTCCCCCCGCATGGAGCCGGGTCATGACCAGTTCCAGGGCGCTTACCCCTTCGCCGGGGTGGATGTCCACCGGGATGCCCCGGCCATTATCCTCCACCCGGATAATATCATTGCCCTCAAGGACCACCAGGATGGTATCGCAATGGCCCTGCATGGCTTCGTCAACAGAATTGTCTACAACTTCATACACTAAATGGTGCAAACCGTCAATGCCGGTTGTCCCGATATACATACCCGGCCGCTTACGCACCGCCTCAAGGCCCTTCAACACCTGAATATTCTGGGCCGAATAATTTGAATTCATGCTTCATTTTATTCATCAATGGCAAAAAAGTAAAGATGGAGCCTTTTTCAAAAGCAGCCAGCCGTTTCTCCGTTGACTAAAGCCATTGACCCATTGGCTAAAGACTTCGATTGCCGGAAAGATAGTGGCGGTTTATCACCGCGTGTGATAAGATAAGGAGGTATTTATTATGAATGATAGGGAACTAACAAAATACACGTATGTCTATAAATCACCAAATGGGATTTAGGTATGAATGATTGGGAAAGGATCCCCAGTAATGGCTGAAGAAAGGCAGACAGATATATGACCTCTCCAGCCGCCGAAATAGCCCGCTACCTAAGCGAAGTTGACAAGCTCTACCGGGCCGGAAACGCCACCGAACACAGCTACCGCCCCGCCCTCAAAAGCCTGTTTGAAAAAATCACCCAAGGCGTTTCAGCGCCAGGATTGGCCATAACCAATGAGCCGAAGCACATAGCCTGCGGAGCGCCGGATTACATCATCACCAAAGCCGGTATTCCCTTAGGTTACATAGAAGCAAAGGACATTCCCATAGGCGTGGATAACAAACTGAACAAGGAGCAGTTTGACCGCTACAAACAATCTCT
>JAIRLK010000397.1 GCA_031259515.1 Treponema sp.
GAAAACAAATTGTAACCAACGTCATGTTTCCCAGGCCCAATCCACGAAGCGATGGGAAAATCGAGGAGACCCGCGCGGAATCTCCTGTATACCAAAGTCTCCTGGCTTACGGGCGGAAACGGCTGCCGAACCGCGGTAAACCGCGGCATTTTTGGCAGCCGGCCATGTTCCGACAGCCTTCCCGGCCGTTTGGGGCCAGTGGCTGTTATGACGGAATCAACCCCGTTTTACAGTTACGGGCTAGCGGAGGATTTCTCCAGGTCTTCCGGGAGGCGCAGAACCCGCTCTGCGTATCCCGGAAGACCCGGCCTCGCTTCCTTTGAAGTATACGCCCGTAGTATATTGTCCGCAGGGAAAATGATCAAGAAACCAACCCCAGGGGTCCGGGGGCCTTGGTCCCCGCTAAGAGGGCGGCCCGCAACAGAGCGCGGACACTAAAAATCCCCCAAGCGCAGATAATCCCCCGCCGCTATCCCCGCGCGGGCGAACCAGCCCTGGGGGACTTCCAAGGCATAGCGGACGGAACGGGTAGAACTGACAGAGGCGACGTCCAGGGCTTGCATGTCACGGATTTCAATGATGCGGCCGTCGGTGCGGATGAAGGCGATGGAAAGGGGGATAACGGTGTTCTTCATCCAAAAGGAGACTATCTGTTCCCGCTCAAAGATGAAAAGCATCCCCTCCCCATCGGGAAGGGAGGGCCGGTTCATGAGTCCCCGGGCCCGTTCGTCATCGGTTCTGGCTAATTCGGTGTGGATAGGGATTAGCCGCCCATCGGCCGTTTCAATGGCGAATTCCCGTTTTTCAAAGCGGGTTTCCTTAGCTCCGCAGTTTATGCCGGTCCCCAGGATAAACGCGCAGAGGAGCAGGAAGAAGAGGGCCGCCCCCCCCCGGGGATGGCGTTTAGAAATCACGGAGGAATTCCTCCCTCATGTAAAGTTCGGTGCTTTCGAGGGTTTGGGATTCGGCGATGATGTCGTCAAAAACCTGCCGGTCCAGGTACTTCACGGTTAAAGGCCGCTCAATGGAGACGCGGGTTTCGCCGGATTCCCATATCGCCTGTTTGGGATCCAGAAACCGGGGTTCCCCATATTTCTTCACAAAGGCGGTGTACACCGAATAATGATCCACCAGGCCGGGATCCAGGGTAAAGGCCATGATAAAGAGCTTGCCGTCTATGAGCTGGAAAAAAGCGCGCCGGATAAAAGAAAACCCGGTGGTTTCTACCAGGCTCTGTTCCCTGGAGGGAAGGAAAGACACGTCCCGGTCGCCCCGAAAGAAGAAGGTTGGATCCTGTTGCAGGGCGGACTTGAGGGCGTCCAAATCCATGCCTAGGCTGAGACCTCTGAAGGCACGGGGGAGCGCCGGGGAATCGTCGGCCTCCCCCGCCCTGTTCTGATCAGGAAGCGAATTCTGGGCGCGGACCGGGGACGCATGAGGGAACGCGGCGGCAAGCAAAACAAAAAATAGAAGACGGCGGATAAATTTCATTTATTTCCCCAATATACTATAAATGTCGGAAAAAACAACGGAGGAATTCAGAACCCGTATTGCGGAAAAGCCTCTTTTTCTTTCCATAAAGAATACATTATAGTATCTCTATGGCATTTCTTCTTATTAAAGAACTCTTATCCCTCCCGGCGGATTCGCGGGAAGTACGGGTTCGCGGCTGGGTCAGAACAAAACGGGAAATGAAAAACCTGGTTTTTGTAGCAATGAACGATGGTTCCTGCTTCGCGGATATTCAATGTACCTTTGACCGAACACGGGAAGATTGGGATGGCGGAACGGAAACCGCCCTGGCGTCCCTGTCCACCGGAGCAGCGGCGGAGATAGGGGGACGCCTCGTGCCTTCTCCCGCATCGGGGCAGGCGGCGGAGGTGGCTGCCGAAACCCTCTCCATCATCGGGGAGGCCCCGCCTGAGACCTATCCCCTGCAAAAGAAACGTCATTCCCTGGAATTCTTACGGGAGATAGCCCATCTGCGGGCCAGGACCAATACCTTCGGCGCCGTCAGCCGGGTACGGAACCGGATGGCTTTCGCCATCCACGAATTTTTCCAGTCCCGGGGTTTCCAGTACGTTCATACCCCCATCATCACCACGCAGGATGCCGAAGGCGCGGGAGCTCTGTTTCAGGTAACCACCCTGGATTTGAACGCCCTTGCCTCAAGGAAAGGCGGCCCGGTGGATTATGTTCAGGACTTCTTCGGTAAACCGGCCTTCCTAACGGTGTCCGGCCAGCTTGAGGCCGAAACCTACGCCGCCGCCCTCTCCCGTGTCTACACCTTCGGTCCCACTTTCCGGGCGGAAAATTCCAATACCACCCGGCATCTGGCCGAGTTCTGGATGATAGAGCCTGAAATGGCCTTTGCCCGCCTTCCGGACAACATGGCCCTGGCCGAGGATTTTCTCAAATCCTTATGTATCGCCGTCCTGAAAGACTGTGCCGACGACCTCGCCTTTTTCGACGCCCGCATCGAAAAAGGCGTCGTCAAAACCCTGCGGTCCATCGCGGAATCCTCCTTTGCCCATATCACCTACACCGACGCGGTAAAAGAGCTGGAGAAGAACGCCGCGGCCTTCGCTTTCAAGCCTTTCTGGGGCTGCGATCTCCAGAGCGAGCACGAAAAATTCCTTACCGAAAAGATCGCCGGCGGGCCGGTAATTGTTACCGATTACCCACGGGAAATAAAGGCCTTTTATATGAAGCAAAATGACGATGGTAAAACCGTCCGGGCCATGGATGTCCTGGTCCCCCGGCTGGGAGAAATTATAGGCGGTTCCGAGCGGGAAGAAAACCAGGAACGCCTGGAACGCCGCATGACGGAATTGGGTATGGATAAAGCCGCCTATGCCTGGTACCTGGACCTCCGCCGCTACGGGACCATCCCCCATTCGGGCTTCGGTCTGGGCTTTGAGCGCCTCATTCAGTATGTTACCGGTATGGCGAATATCCGCGACGTGATCCCCTATCCCCGTGCGGCAGGACAAGCGGAGTTCTAAGTGGCGCCCACCCTTCTTTTTCTGCTTGCCCTCTTCATAGCCGCGCCGTCCCTGGGCGCACAGGAACAGGAACCCGCGACCTGGGTTCCAGGAACTTCAGTTCCAGAAACTTCGGTTCTAGGAACCACCGTTCCCGGGGTCAAAGCGCCGGCGCTGGCGTCCCGTGCGGCGGTACTCATGGATGCCGCTACGGGAGTAACGCTGTACAACAAGAATGGGGACGATGTAATATCCCCCGCATCCCTGGCCAAGCTGATGACCATGCACATTGCCCTGGAGGAAGTTGCGGCGGGACGGGCGTCTCTGGACGAAATCGTAGACCTCCCCCGGCAAAGCTGGGCCATAAGCCAGCCGCCCCGGTCGAGCCTGATGTTCCTTGGCGCGGGGCAAAGGGTGAGTCTGAGGGAGCTTCTCCTGGGCCTGGCGATCTCCTCTGGAAATGACGCCGCCGTAGCGGTGGCCCTTAGGTTCGCTTCCGACATAGCAAGCTTTGCGGATCGGATGACTGAGGAAGGGCGGAACTTGGGCATGATGAATACCCGGTTTGTGGAACCTTCGGGAATATCGGAAGATAACTTTACCACCGCCCTGGAATTCGCCTCTTTCTGTCGGGAATACCTGGCCCTGCACCCGGAAGCCCTGGGGGACTACCACAGTGTGGCGGAATTCGCCTATCCAAAAGCGGAAAACGTGGCGGATCCCTACCAGGATGATCCCAAAACCTGGGTCCAGCGTAACCGCAACACCCTCTTAGGCGAAATTGAGGGGGTGGACGGCCTCAAGACCGGGTACATAGACGAGGCGGGATACAACATCGCCCTGACCGCGGAACGG
Source organism: Treponema sp. (assembly GCA_031259515.1). GTDB lineage: Bacteria > Spirochaetota > Spirochaetia > Treponematales > Breznakiellaceae > JAIRLK01. The sequence goes on from JAIRLK010000397.1 coordinate 3,840, forward strand.
GACGGTACGCGATTCGTGGCGGTTATCCTGGGCGCCCCGGCTTCTCCCGGCGGGGACCGTATCCGGGATGAGGACGGCCTGACCCTCCTTGAATGGGGTTTCAGCAACTTCAAGACCCTGCGAATCCTAGCCCCTCCGATGGAACCGGTTCAGGTCTGGAAGGGCCGGACAAACTGGGTAGAGCTGGTCCCTGAGGATGGGGAGGCTGCCGGAACAGGCGGCGGCTATGCCTGGACAATGACCACCTATGCGGGCCGGGGCGGCTCCTCCCGTTGGGAGACGGAGCTTACCGGCCCCCTCATCGCCCCCCTGCCCGCCG
>JAIRLK010000055.1 GCA_031259515.1 Treponema sp.
GATGACGACCGCCACGGGGCGGACAGACAAACAGGAGGCTTTTGTCCGGCCCCTTTTGTGGCGCGGTATTTGAAAAATTTGACCCCGTGACCAACGGATGCCCCATTCTTGCCAACGAATGCCTCATTTTTGCCGGGACATTGCGTATAACCGGTCTTATCTGTTCTTCCCGAATTTTTCCCGGTACTCGGGGATCTCGATCATGGGCGGCCGCTCTTCGCCTGAAATAGCGGTTTTAAGCACCCGGTGGGCGGCGTTTTCCCGTTCCAGGGCGATATGATGGCCCGCCAGTTCCTTGATGAGTTTTGCGTTGCCGTACTTTTCCGCCCGGGAAAAAAAAGCGCCCAGGATGCCGTAAGCCATTTTTCCCAGCGCGGCGGTGGTCTGGTTACGGTGTACCCGTATGTCCAGGTCTACCTGGGCCAAAGCGTCTATGCCGGAACATTCATAGATGTCGATAAGATGGGCCAATTCGACCCCGTAACCCACGGAAAAGGAAAGCCGCTCCAGCAGGCTCCGGCGTCCGGCGTATTCCCCGGAAAGCGGCTGTATCAGACGGGCAAGGGCTGGATAAAAGAGGGAAAAGAGGGGTCGCACCAGGATTTCCGTTACCCGTCCGCCGCCTGAGGGGTTAATCCCCGAAGAAGAACGTATGGGCCGTTCGTAGAAGGCCTTGACGTAGCCTATCTTGTCATCCTCCAGGAGAGGACCTAGAAGGCCATAGACGAATTTAGGGGCGATGTTGGAAATATCCGCGTCCACCCAGACGATGATGTCTCCTTCAAGCGCGTACAGGCTCTTCCAGAGGTTTTCCCCTTTACCCCGGAAGCTGCCGTATTTGGGCAGGATGGTTTTCGAGTCGAAGACCCGGGCGCCGAAACGTTCGGCCACCTTCCGGGTCTTATCCTTGGAAGACGAATCGATCACCACGATTTCATCCACTAGGGGATAGCGATCCATGAGTTCCGTTCGGATAACGAGTATCTCCTTTCCTATGGTCAATTCCTCATTCAACGTGGGAAAGGCCAGAGAAATTTTCGCGCCTTTTTTTTCTTTTAACGCGACCAAGCGGTCGATATCCTGAAAACGGGAATGGTGCCAGGTACGCTCCAGGAGAGCATCTTCGTCGGCGCTCACAGTTCCTCCTTGATAAGCCGGTTAATGAGGGTTTCCAGCAGAACCCGCCCCTGCTCTATGGAATCGATCTCTATGGTATCCCGGGTCATCCCTTCCCGGCCCAGGGCTATTCCTAGGGACAGGGCGGGTATCCCCTGAGCGGAAAGATGGGCGGCGATGTCGGCCCCGTTTTCCTCCTGATCCCTGACGTACTGGTCCTTCATGATCCCCGTTACGATCTGCATGAGTTTATCGTTCACCGAGGCGTCTCCTACCGGAATAAAGGAGGTAATAAGCGCCTCTTTTTTGAGTTCCGGCCCGGAAGCGGCATTTTCCACCGTGGCTTTTACGGTGTTCATGGCCATTTCCAGCCGGGCGCCGTCGGAAGATTCGATCTCAATCTCCAAAAGCCCCTCTGCGGGAGTATGGCCAAAGGTGGTTTCCGCGTCAATATGGCGTATGTAGAGTTTGGTGGTTCCCTCAATGTCCCAGGTGATGCCCGCCAGCTTGTGGGCCGTGTCCAACAGCGTGTCCACCACGGGTCCGGAACCGGCCAAAGGTTTACCGGACGCCCCCGGAACCGCCGCGTCTCCTTTCCCCGGGCTCCCCGTCTCCAGGGAAAGGTTTATCTTCATCCGGTATATACCCCGGCTGTTGTTCACCAGGGTTCCCAAGGTAAGCCCTCGGACCCCTATAGCCGCCGCCGGACGGGTTACGTCGTCCCCGGTTACCCGCAGAAAGAAGCTGCCGTCGCTGTTGTCAAAAGAACCCGCCGCGAAGAGCAGGATGATTTCCCGGCTGGCCGCTATATACCCGCAGCGTATCCTCTCGGCGACGGAGATGAGGGCCGCCGCCCCCAGGCTGTCCGCCAGGCCCGCGCCCCGGGCTTTCTCCGCATCCAGCCGGCAAAGACTTTCCAGAGGATGCCAACGGTCCGAACCCAGGTTTGTAAACAGGAGGAGGGGAGGTAAATTCTCCAGGTCCGGGGAATGAACCCTGGCCAGGATGTTCCCCCCTTCGTCCACCAGGGGGCTTAATCCTAGGGCGGTAAGACGTTCTAAAACGAAGGAAGCCCGCTGTTCTTCATTTTCGGTGGGAGAGGGAATTTCCGCCAGTCTGAGGGCGTCCGCCAGAAGCCGGTCCGCCAGGGGGGATTTTGGTTTGCGGGGGACGTGTAAAAAACCTGCGGCTTTCCCTGCAAGGGCGTTAATTCCGCGAACGGCCAGCTTCTGGCATCGCTCCAATATCCGTATTTTCACCCGCGCCTCCTGATTTTGACTTGATTGACGTGATATGATATATTAGAATATTTTCCGTTAATCTGTCCAATGGTATCAGGCGCCGGGTTGCGGGCTACCGCCTTAGCGGGGCTCTGCTCCGCAGCGCCCCGCTAAGGGGACTTGTCCCCAGAGCTTATCCCTCCGGACCCCCGGAGGTTTGGAACAGATGCAGGTTACACTACACATGCCGGAAAGAAACCGGGTTCTCCAGGGGAAGCGTCTTGAGCATACACGACTGGCCGGCGGCAAAAAGCCCTGCTTTTTCTACATGCGTAAGGACGCTTTCTTCAATCGCGGCGGGAATGATAATGTCGCACAGTTCACGGGAATGAGATTCCGGGGGAGTAAACTGGTCCTGAGAACCGGCACGGTAGGAACGCATCTCAAGATGATTCAGCGTCGCTCCCCGTGCTCCGTTTGCCATCGCTGTCTGCCGGAATATTTCGACTTCCTCTTCTTCGCCAATAAAGAAAAGCCCCCTCATGCCGGCGGATGTTTTTTTACCGCTTTCCGAATAATCGTCTGTCTTCGTACTGAGCCTGCGCCAATCGCTTGATCCCCGCACTTCGTCCAGGGCGGCGATAACCTGCTCCATGGTCGCGGCATGGACCCGCTTACCCTGCCTTACCCGGAGGTTCACCACCGGCGCATGGACAAAGTTCTTGTAGAGAAACCCATGACCGGGGACATCAAGACGGGCCCGGGGAATAAGGGTCTTTTCCACCAGCTCGGCATCGGAACGGGGAACCAGAAACCAGATGATCTCTTTTTCTACCGGAACGGTTATGCGCAGCAACCCGAGCTTATCCCTAAGCCCCATGCCGGAACCGAAAAACACAACCGGTACGCAGAGGCCGAGTTCCAGCACTGCGGCGGCAAGGGATTCTCCCAGGCCCCTGGAAACGGTACAGCAGATACAGGCGTAATCTTCGGGTGAAAGCTCATCGTCGGATCCGCACAGGACCTCAAGTTTTGCTTCGTCAAAGTGAAGCGGCGTTCCTCTCCAAATCACGCCGCGCTGCGCGAAGATACAACCCCTGCCGCCCATGCGAAGGTCCGTCGCTTCGGCAATACGGCGCATCACGCCGTGTTCAAACCGGGAAGGCACATAAAAACGGTAAAACAGCGCCCGGCTTTCATCATGTTTCGTAACAGGGCGCAGCCCCAGAAATCCCCGCGTATCAACCAGGAATATTTGCTTGGCCCGCTGGACAAAAACCTCCGGCAGCGCCAGGTCGGAGAGGGTCTTATCCAGAAGGTCCGTTATATTAACATCTGCGATACAAATGATAGTTGAAAAATTGTTTTGCATACCCAGCCTCTATTGTCTTATCGCCCGCCGGGATTTCCGTTTTTCCAGGATACCCGACACAAGAACCGCGATAATCGGAATGACGCTTGCGGTTGCTACGATGCCGAAAGCGCCGTCCGCCCGGAGCGAATCGGCGCCCAGCCCAAGACCGGTAGTTATGATGATGGGAACCGTGATAGGACCTGTGGCTATGCCGGCGACATCCCAGGCAATTGAGGAGAAATCTTCCGGCGCGAAGGCCGTAAGGAACAGGGCCAGGGCGTAACTGGGCGCCAATATCCATGAAAGATGTATGCCCCCGGAAGGTAGCATGTTGCTGAAAAGTACCCGTGCAAACCCTATGGCCATTCCAAGGCCGACCCCGGCGGCGGCAATCATCACGAGCCGTATGCGCTTAAATGTGCCGGTGGTCATCTCTTCCACAGCAGAGGCGGTGGCGGCCAGGGCGGGCTCCGCAAATATGGCTAAAAAGCCCAGAAAAAACACAAAGACGAGGATCGCCAGGTACCCTCCCAGCCTGCCGAAATTCGAGAACACCGCGCTTTCGACGGGAATGTGGGTGTAAACGCCGCCCTCCGAAAGGCGTTCGGAAACAAATTTTTGGGGGTCAGGCCCCTTTTCTCCGGGAACCCAGATGTACTGTTCCGGCCCGGATTTTCCCGGAACGGTAAAGACGGAACTTGAATCGACGCCCCGCAAGACAAGCGCCTTTTCGGTACGCGGGGTCTCCCTGTAGGTGTGAGTAAGGGACACCCCGGCCTGAGCGCTTATAGCGGTAACGCCGCCAGTCATGCCAAGGTTAAGGGCGAACATCCCCAGGGCCGTAAAAACGATGCCCAGTATGACCACGTCGAGATTAAGGATACGGACGCGGGCAATAATAGTGATGGAAATAATCAAAGCCAGCGCCAGAGGCAGAACCGCCAGCAGGGCGGCTTGACAGAAACTCCACAGGGACCTGGGGGAAAATACCGAAAGTTCGCCGCCTTCATCCTCCACAGCGCCGGAGGGCATTCCGGGGAAGCATGTTTCAAAGGCCGCCTGAGAAAGTTCTCCCCGGGACCGGGCGGCTTCCGCCATTTTAAGGAGCCCTTCAGGGCTGCCGGCAACATAGACGGCCTTTTCACGCTGTTCAGGCCGGGGCGAGAAGAAGGCCCCCGGGTCGGAAGGCCCCGGAACCTTGGGGGCAATCAGCGCCGCAAGACAGAGGACGCTTGCCACCGGCAGGGCGGATGCAAGGGTTACCAGCCCCAGTCCCGAAGTATTCGAGCTTTTTCCGCTTGCCTTTGACACCCCCAGCCCCAGGGCAAGGATGATAGGCGCCGTAACCGCGCCGGTAGCCGCGCCACCCGTATCCCAGGCAAGGTTTACCACCGGACGGAGGACGGCGTTCTCGTCAAAAACAAGGCTTACGGCAACCAGCAGAGGAATGATGATGAAGACCGGCGGTTTAAACGCCCAGCCGAACATGAAGCGGTACATACCCAGGACCACCGAAAGCCCCACCCCCGCCGCTATCGCGGCAACCAGCCAGGAGGTTCCCCGGTTAAGCAGCAGGTAAAGAAGCGGCGCATTCCAGGCGGGAATCACCCCCCCCTGCTGCCGGAGGATCGCTATGGCGGGTTCGGCAAGCGTCGCGGTAATCCCGACAATGACCGCGAAAACCGTAATCCCCGCCACGCCGATTTTGGCGGGAAGCCGCATCCCGCACTGCTCGCCCAGGGGCATGATGCCCAAAAAAAGCCCTTCCAAAAACAAGGAAAGCCCCAGAATCGCCGCGCCTACGCCGGCGGCTATCGAAACCGCGTTATGCAGGGGCGACCGCAGTACAAAGAATTGCGCCGCCGCCAGGTATACGCCTACCAGGAGTACGGCCTTGAACTGGGGCCGTATCTTGGCAGCCGCGTAAGAACCAATCATCGAAAGCGTTTTGTTCAACGGCAGAACAATTACCTGACGTTTGTAGGGAAACAGCAAATTTTTTAGTTTTATCACCATCAGTCTCTCTTAAATTTAAGATACTGGATTAAGATTCAATCCGAATCTTTAGAACCTGTTGCTCTTAATTTGCCGGCATTGGATGAGGCGCGTTATTTTTGACAATTTTTGCCCAGGCATCCCGCAGTCCCACGGTCTTATTAAAGACCGGCTTTCCGTTTGAAACGTCAGGATCACGGACAAAGTATCCCAGCCGCTCAAACTGAAACCGGTCCCCGGGCCGGGCGTCCGCAAGGCAGGGCTCCGCATACGCCGAAGGAATCACCTCCAGGGAATTGGGGTTCAGGTTGTCCAGAAAGGAACCGGGACTTCCATCGGGCCGGGGCGCGGTTTCCATGGGCCGTTCTACGCTGAAAAGGTAATCGTATATCCGCACCTCAATAGAAACGGCATGAGAAGCGGAAACCCAGTGGATAGTGCTCTTAACCTTGCGGTTGTCCGAAGCATTGCCGCCTTTCGTCCCCGGATCATAGGTACAACGTACTACGGTGATTTCCCCAGCCTCGTTTTTGTCGAATCCCGTGCAGGTAACGATATAGCCGTACCTGAGCCGAACGCGGTTACCGGGGAAAGCCGGAAGTATTTGGGGGGCGGGACCTCCTTAAAATCCTCCCGTTCAATCCACAGTTCCCCGGAAAACGGCGTCTTTCGCGTCCCGGCGGATTCGTCTTCCGGGTTGTTCACCGCGTCAAGCTCCCCGGCTGCGCCCGCGGGCCAGTTTTCGATGATCAGTTTGAGGGGCCGTAAAACCGCCATGACCCGGCAGGAATGTTTGTTCAGATCTTCCCGCAGGCAATACTCCAAAAAAGCAATATCCACCATGCTGTCGTTCTTGGCGATGCCGATTTGGGAAACAAAGCTCCGTATGGCTTCCGGGGTATAGCCCCGCCGGCGCAGGCCCGCGATGGTGGGCATACGGGGATCGTCCCAGCCTGAAACGTACTTCTCCTGTACCAGCCGGAGGAGCCATCGCTTGCTCATCACCGTGCGGGACAGGTTGAGCCGGGCGAATTCAATTTGCCGACTGGGGAAGACCTCCGCCTCCCGGATGAACCATTCGTACAGGGGACGATGAATCTCGTACTCCAGGGAACAGAGGGAGTGGGTAATCCCTTCCTTGGCATCCGACAAGGGGTGCTGGAAGTCGTACATGGGATAAATACACCAGGAATTCCCCGTGCGGTAATGGGTCTCCCGGCGTATGCGGTACATCACCGGGTCCCGCATCAGAAGGTTCGGATGGGCCATGTCGATTTTGGCTCGCAGCGTTTTCGCGCCGTCGGCAAATTCCCCCGCCCGCATACGGGCAAACAGGTCCAGATTTTCCTCCACCGGACGCTCCCGGTACGGGCTGTTCCGTCCGGGAGGCGTAATGAGGGCCCCGCCGTTTTTCCGGTCCGCTATCGCGGTTCCCCGGTACTCGCCGATCTCTTCTTCAGAAAGATCATCCACATAGGCGCGGCCTTTCCTGATGATCGTTACCGCCAGATCGTAAAGATACTCGTAATAATCCGATGCGTAGTATTCCCGGCCTTCCCAGTCGTAGCCCATCCATCGGACATCCCGTTTGATGGCCTCCACATAGGATATATCCTCTTTTTCCGGGTTGGTGTCGTCAAAACGGAGGTTGCACTTTCCGCCGAATTTTTCCGCCATAGTAAAATCAATGTAAAACGCCTTACAATGGCCGATGTGAAGCCAGCCGTTCGGCTCCGGCGGGAACCGGGTATGGACGCGATCAAAACGGCCGTTTTTCAGGTCCTCTTTGATAAATTCGCTGATAAAATCCCCCACCGGACCCGCTTCCGCCGAATCCGCCCCCGGCTTCGTTATACCCTCAGATGCCATTTTCCTACCCCTTGCACAGTCCTAAAAATTTGTCAGATAACAGATCCCTATCATCAGGAGCGCTCTAAATATGCCCTGATCACGATCCGGCCCGCCAAGACACGTATCTTTTTCCCGTGAATAAAGACAACCTATCTGCCCGCCATACCACCAGAAAAGCCCCATCTGGGTATCAATACGCAGAGTATACTCGGTAAAATCATCTTTGGAACTTTGAGCGCCAAAAAAAAGATAGGCAAGTTCATCCAGGATACGGCTGAATTCCCTCAGCGCGGTGGAATAATCCGCCCGCTCAATGTCATTCACCAAGCCCGGAATCCGGTTCTGGAGTTTTTCCTTACGGGCTTCGTCGGCTTTTTCAACCCAGGTCTTTTGAATCAGAAGGTCCAGATTGTTCTGAAAATGCCCCAAAAAGATTCGCAGATCCTTTTCGGATTGCCGTCCGGCAAGGATCTTCCTATAATCAGCGCCTATTCCCAAAATATCCGCAAAGGCGGCAGCCGCTTCCTCCGCAGGCCCCTTCCCGTGAAGAAACCCTCCGGGCGGAAAAAGACCTTCGGCAACACGCCGGTATTCTTCAGGAATGGCATTATTCATCCATGACGGACAGCTATACATATATCTACCATGATCAGAAAAACGGGATGTGTCAATACACAATCTTTCAGGATAACGGCGCTACGCACGGGCCGCACATGCGCCGCGGCTTTCGGCAATTCCGCGGCGTTTTGCCCCCCGTTTGACGTGAAATTGCTCCCCTTTGGGTTGGCCGGGCAAAAAAAGGCGGGAACCGTCGGCGGACGGTTCCGTACCGGATACACAGAAAGCGGGGGCGATGCCACACTCTTTATTTGGGGCATAGCCCCTTTGGTTTAATACCCCGTAGCTTGCTGCGGAAAACTGGGGGGTGCGGGGGGATATGTTCCCATATGCACTAATTTAAAATTGACGGGCCGCTGGTTTAATGGTATACTGTAAAAAAACACCGGAGGTTTATAGTATGCCGTCAATAGCCCAGTTATTACCGTTGCTTGGAGCGGATTACGAGCAGATATGTATCGAACTCGGAATTATACGGCGCACTCGTGAAATCAAAACGCCCGCCGATTTAATGATGCTTTGTTTGTTTCACCTGCTCAACGGCGTGTCCCTTGTCACGGTCAGCACGGTCGCCTTCGCCCTGAAAATAGGGAATTTCAGCGACGTGGCGTTTATGAACAAGTTCGCCAAGTGCGGCGC
>JAIRLK010000077.1 GCA_031259515.1 Treponema sp.
TATTGTTATAAGTAGCTAATATAGTTAGCTCAGGCTAATTAAAGGGGGCTTGGGCGCTCTTTTCCGCGGGGACTGTTTCTACCTCTCTCTCAGCCCCCGCGTTCATAAGGGTATTTAAAAAACCCCCCTCCGTTCTTAATCCGGCCGGATGCCAAAGCGCGTCACCCGGCATCCAGCCGGATTTTTTCACCGCGGCTCTGTTATGGACTTACCCGCCAAGAGGACTTTTTCCCGCTCCGGTTCCAGGGCGCGGTGCATATCATCCAGGATGCGCATAAGCGCGTCCGCCGTGGCCTGCTTCTTGTCTTCCGCATCGGCGGCTTCGGACCGGACTTTTTCCCTGAAATCGGTGCAGGAAAGGACGGGACCGGCGGTCATGCGGACCACGTCGCGGCTTACAAAGTCGTCCATCATGTAGCCCTGGCGGACATGAAGCACTTCGCCGTTTATCGCTACCGGGCACATATAATCGAAAGACTTGATATAGGAATCAATTTCCCGCACGCCCCGTTTAGTGCTGAGATCCCAGGGCCGGTAACGGGTCCCGGAAGGAAATACCAGGATAAGTTTGCCCTTTGTCTTGATATCGAGCATGGATTTCATGGCCTTCCGGTTAATTGAATTACTGCGTATTATTTCGTCCCGGTCCTTTACGGCGTCAAGGCCCATAAGGGAACGGCTGGGATATATGACAATGCGGGTAAACGCGGCGGTAAACGCGGCCACCGCCGGGCTCTCTTCGTTCAACTTCATGCCGGCTATGGCAACCAGGGCGTCGGCAATCGCCGTTCCCCGTTTCCCTTCTTTGCGCAACAGGTAAGAAAAGATGGGCAGATCCAGGTTGCTGTAATGTTCTAAAAGCAGAAGGCAGGATTTTCCCGACGCTGCTTTGGTATACGCATCTTCAAGGTGCTCAAATCCGCCGATCCCGGAACCCGGAAGCAGCAAGGTATCCGACATCTTGTCCAGTAAGGGCAGGATTTCCGGTACCCCTTGTTGGTATACATTATATTCGGTTATTTTCCCAAAGGATCTGTAAATTTGCAGGGCCTGAACGACCAGATCTTTGAATAAACCATTCAATGTTTCCATTCAGCTAGTATATCTTTGTGATGAATCGCCTGTCAATGAAAGGGCAAAGACTGCGTAATAATTGCTCACCCTCTCGCGGCTAAACTCCTATCCGCTGAAAGCCCAGTTTACTGTTCAGAATGAAGGGAAAGCCCCTGCTCCGTCTTCGCGAGTTTGCGGACTATGCAGGAAAGGGAAAAGTTTATGACAAAATAGACCAGGGCGATAAAGCAGTAGAGGGCAAACACATGGGCGCTGGTAACTACCGTATTCTTCGAAATAATGCCCATGAGGTTTTTGGAATTAAAGAAGAATTCCGCGATGGCAAACTGGGCGAAGAACGAAGTGTCCTTGATGGTCGTGATGATCTGGCTCATCAGGGAGGGGACTATGCGCATGAAGCACTGGGGCAGCACAATATACCACAGGGTTTGAAAGAAGTTGAAACCCTGGGAACGGGCGGCTTCGAACTGGCCCTTATCAATGGAGTTGAGTCCCCCCCGGACTATCTCCGCGATGATGGAAGAGGTGTAGAGGGTAAGGCCCAGCGCCCCCCGGATCAGGTAGTTGCCCAAAGGCAGCATAAAGATACAAACCAGAATCCACAAGAGGAGGGGAGTGCTGCGGAAGACTTCAATGTAGATTGCGGCGATTTTCCCCAGGAAGCGTTTCTCGTAATTACGGCACAGGGCCAAAACGGAACCCCAGAGTATGCTCACCAAAACGGTGGCAACCGAGAGGATCAGGGTAACCCGCAGGCCCGCCAAAAGATAGCGGATGTTGTCGGGCGTAAAAATATCAGCCAAAACCTGAAAGCTCATGAAGCAGCGCCTCCTTGCTGGTCCTGTAGGCTCCGGTTTTTAAGGCGTACCTCATGTCGCCGGGCCCAGGAGACCAGGGGGAAGCAGAGCGTAAAGTAGAGCAGCCCAGTTACCACATAGGCCGGACCATAGCTTAAGGTACCGTTGGCAGCCCAGGATTGGGACCGGTACATAAGGTCTCCTCCGGCGATAAGGGCCAGGACGGAGGTGTTCTTGATAAGGTTCACCGCCTGGTTTCCCAAGGGGGGAAGCACGATGGTCAGGGTCTGAGGCAGGATGATCCACCGCATTGCCTGGAGGTATGAAAACCCCTGGGAACGGGCGGCATCCATCTGGCCCCGGGGAATAGACGTAATGCCGGCCCGGACCACTTCCGACACATACGCCCCGTGGTAGATGCCGACACAGAGCATACCGATGACGAATACATCCAGCCTGATGCCGATATACGGCAGGGCGTTATAGGTGAAAAATACCTGAACTGCCAGCGGGGTATTCTGGAAGAATTCAACATAGACCCGGGCGATCAGCTTAGGTATCTTTTTATTCGATGTAGAAAAGAGGCCGAAGACGATCCCCAGGGCCAGGGCAAGGAGCAGGGCACAGAGGGATACGAGTATGGTAATACCGAAACCTTCCAAAAACAGTGGATATTCTCCAAATAAACGCTGCCAGCGCCAGAGCGCAAAGGGTCCCCTGCTCATAGCCGTTATATCTTGTACTTATCGGTAAGGGCTTTGATCGTCCCGTCGCCCAGCCACTTCTGAATGAGGCCGTCAATATACGAGGCAAGCTCTTTGTTGTCGAACTTGCTGGCAACTCCGTAGTCCTGGGGAGAGAAGGCGTCGTCCAGAAGCACGGTTTCGCTGTCCAGATAGCCCCGGAGTATGGACCGGTCCACGCTAAAGGCGTCTACCCGTCCGGAATCCAGGGCCGCCTTGATCTCGGGATAGGTGGCGAATTCCGCGAATTTGACCGAAGCCCCGACAGCCGAAGCTGCGGCTTCAAGCGCCTGCCGGCTCGTGGCGGACTGGGCAACCCCGACGGTTTTCCCGTCAAGCCCGTCAAGCCCGCTGATCCCTGCGGCTTTTTTTACCAGAAGCCCTACCGCATCGGTGTAGTAGCTGGTGGAAAAGTTATAGGTGAGTTTCCGTTCCTCGGTGATGGTGAAGGTAGCGATCACCAGGTCTATGTCGCCGTTATCCAGCAGGGGGCCCCGGGTGGCCGCAGTTACCGGGGTAAAGGCCACTTTAGCGGCGTCCCCCAGGATTTCCTTGGCGATCAACCCCGAAAGCTCGATCTCGAACCCTTCGTAGGTATTGGAGGCGGTATTGAGGAGGCCGAAATTCGGCACATCCGATTTTACCCCTACTTTCAAAACCCCCGCGTTGCGGATTTTGTCAAGCTGCCCCCCTTGGGCGCTTTCTGTTTTTCCGCCGGCAAATACTGTCCCGGCTACAGCCGCAAGAATCAAAGCCGCGCATAAGATTTTTTTCGCAAACTTCATTCTTCTTTCCTCCTTCAAAATTTTTTATCAATTTTTTATCGCGATTTTTTATCGCAAAATTTTACTCAGAAACACGCTGGTACGCTCGTTTTTGGGATGTTCAAAAAACTCCGCCGGCGGACCCTCCTCTACCAGAACGCCGTTATCCATGAAGATGACCCGGTCGGCTACCTGCCTGGCAAAACCCATCTCGTGGGTAACCACCACCATCGTGATAGATTCGCGGGAAAGGCGTATCATCACGTCCAGAACCTCCTGCACCATCTCGGGGTCCAGGGCGGAAGTCGGCTCGTCAAAAAGCAGGATCTTCTGTTTGGTAGCCAAGGCCCGTGCAATGGCGATGCGCTGTTGTTGCCCCCCGGAAAGCGTGGCCGGATAGGCGGCGGCTTTATCCCGCAGACCCACCACGTCTAAATAGTGATAGGCGATTTCCTCCGCTTGGGCGCGGCTCTTTTTCTGGAGCTTGACCGGCGCCAGGGTAATATTTGCCAGGACAGACATGTGCGGGTAGAGGTTGAATTGCTGGAAAACCATAGCGCAATAACTCCGTACCAGGTAAGTACGGCTATGGTGAGTAAGAAGTTCCCCGTTCAAGAGGACATCCCCATCGGTGGGTTCTTCCAGGCCGTTGATGCACCGGATAAGGGTACTTTTTCCCGACCCCGAAGGTCCGATAATCGTAACCTTTTCCCCCTCCCGGACATGGAGGCAGATGTTCTTCAATACCTCCAAATTCCCAAAGGATTTACAGACCTCTTTCAGCCGGATCATCAAAACCTCCCTTACCATAAACGCCAACCGCAAAAATGCATAAATATACACTAAATATACAAAAAAGTGAAAATTTATGCAAGAGGCGTTTGAGGATCCGGCAGAACAGAATAAATTTTTATTTTTTTGACAGGGCCGGAAAGGGCTGGTATACTATCCATATATTTACTTATATGTAGGTATATAACTATTAGTATGGAGGTAGCGTATGAAACCTAATTTCAAGAGCCGGTACCAGTTGCTTATCAACGGTAAATGGAAAGATGCCGCCGATGGAGCGGTCTTTGATGTGTATTCCCCTTCCAGCGGGGAGAAGCTGGCATCTTGCGCCCAGGCAGCTGACAAGGATGTGGATGAGGCCGTAGATGCCGCCTGGAAAGCCTTTGCCTCCTGGAAGCTCAAGACTCCCCCGGAACGGTCAAAAATCCTTACCAAGATCGGCGACATCATCAACCAGAACAAGGAAGAATTGGCCACTATCGAATCTATGGACAACGGTAAACCCATACGGGAAACCCTGGCCATTGATGTACCCTTTTCGGCGGAACATTTTTACTATTTTGCTGGCGCTATCCTGGCGGAGGAAGGCAGCGCTTCCATGCTGGACGAAAACACCCTCAGCCTCATCCTCAGGGAGCCCATCGGCGTGGTAGGCCAGATTGTCCCTTGGAACTTCCCCTTCCTCATGGCCGCGTGGAAACTGGCTCCCGTGCTTGCCGCGGGCTGCTGTACGGTATTTAAGCCTTCAAGTTATACGTCTTTAAGCGTGATCCGCCTGGCGGAACTGATTCAGGATGTGCTGCCTCCGGGGGTCTTTAACGTGATCACCGGCTCCGGTTCCAAATCCGGTGATTATATGCTCAAACACGAGGGCTTCTCAAAACTTGCCTTTACTGGTTCCACCGAAATCGGTTGCGCAGTGGCCGATGCGGCGGCTTCAAAACTGATCCCCGCCACCCTGGAATTGGGAGGTAAATCGGCAAACATCTATTTTGACGACTGCAATATGGATCTTGCCCTGGACGGCCTACAGTTGGGCATACTCTTTAACCAGGGCCAGGTCTGTTGCGCCGGTTCCCGTGTCTTTGTGCAGGAAAAAATCTACGATGAATTTGTCAAACGGGCGGTGGAGGCCTTTAAGAAAGTAAAGGTCGGGGACCCCCTGGACCCCGCCACCCAAATGGGCGCCCTCATCTACGAAGCCCACATGAAAGACGTGCTTGAGTACATTGAGATAGGCAAAAAAGAAGGGGCCAAAGTAATCGTCGGCGGCGAGCAGATCACCACAGACGGCCTGGATAAAGGCTTTTTCATTCAGCCCACCCTGCTGGCCGACGTAACCAACGACATGCGGGTTGCCCAGGAGGAAATCTTCGGCCCCGTGGCGGCGATCATCAAATTCAAAACCGAGGATGAAGTGATCAAAATGGCCAACGATTCGGTCTACGGATTGGGCGGCGCGGTGTGGACCAGGGACCTTAACCGGGCCATCCGGGTTTCCCGGGCCATTGAGACCGGCCGTATGTGGGTAAACACCTACAACTCCATTCCCGCCGGCGCGCCCTTCGGCGGTTACAAAAAATCCGGCATAGGCCGGGAGACCCACAAGATCATCCTGGAACACTACACCCAGATGAAGAACATCATGATCAACCTCAACGAAGCGCCTACGGGGTTCTATCCTTGAGGGAAGTGAAGTTTTAGGAGAGGGCCGCTTTCTCGTTGCGATTTATCGCAAAGCAGGACCGACAGCCGCCGCCCCCAAAACGGGGGCGGCGGCTGTTATCCCCCCAGCGTCCCCCAGAGCCGGATGAGTTCGATGACTACCTTACAGGCCGCCGTCATTTCGGGAACCGAGACCCATTCAACGCGGCTGTGGTAGTTCCGGCCTCCGGTAAAGATGTTGGGCGTGGGGATTCCTATCTCCGTAAGCCGGGAACCATCGGTACCGCCCCGTATGGGCTTAAGGCGGAACTCCACCCCGGCGTTGCGGGCGGCCTTTTTCAGTATTTCCAGGACTTCCGGACGAGCCTCTATTTTTTCCCTCATGTTGTAATATTGCGGCTTCGCGTTGACCTCTACGCGGCCTCCGGGAAACTGGGCTTCCACGGTCTGGGCAAAACGCTCCAGGGCCGCAACCCGCCGTTCCGCGTCCCGGCGCTCAAAGTCCCGGATGATAAGCTCCAGGGAGGCCTCCTCATGATTGCCCGTGATCTCCATAAGGCAGTAATACCCGTAATAACCGTCAGTGGCTTCCGGGCTTTCGTTCCGGGGAAGCAGGGCGGCAAAGGATGCGGCCATCAGGGCGGCATTCACCAGACGGCCCCGTGCTGCGCCGGGATGTATGGCCTTCCCGGTAAAACGGACTTCCACAGCGTAGGCATTGAAACACTCGGTTTCCAGTTCCCCCAGGGGACCGCCGTCCAGGGTATAGCAGGCGGCGGCTTTGAGGGTTTCCAGGGGGAATTCCGGAAGGCCCTTGCCGGTTTCCTCGTCCGGGGAGAAGATGATCTCCACCGGGCCACGCTCAATTTCAGGATGAGCCAGCAGGTACTCCAGGGCCACCATGATTTCGGCAATGCCCGCCTTGTCATCCGCCCCCAGGAGGGTTGTTCCATCGGTGTGAATGATAGTCTTGCCCTTCTGAGCGGCCAGGTCCGGATCCGCGTCCGGGTCCAGCGCCAGATTGTCCGCCAGGCTAATGTGTCCGCCGCCGTATTTTTCCACGACTTGGGGCTTCACATCTCCGCCGGGGGCATCATCGGAGGTGTCCAGGTGAGCAAGAAAACCCACCGTAGGGCGCCCCTCTTTGCCAGGAGAAGCGGGGAGCCGGGCAATCACATAGCAATGATCCGTTAATACCACATCGGTAAGACCCAGGCCGCGAAGTTCCTCCACCAGGAGTTTAGCCAGGTCCCATTGGCCCAGGGTGGAGGGGGTAGCCGGAACATGATGATCGCTGGTGGTCTTGATACGAACATAGCGCAAAAAACGGGAAACAATGGCCTCCGTTATGGCGGCGTCGTTGAGTTGGGGAGTAAGATTTGTCATAGGTTAAGTATGAAGGGAAAAGAAGGCGCGGTAAAGAGAGGTAGTTCTTGCCCAGAACCGCGCTAAAACAGTATTATAAAACCATGACGATTCCCTGTTATCCTGACTTTACACCCATGGCCCGGGAATTAAAACCCGAAATGCACCCCCACCTGTCTCTGACTCCGGACGGCGTTTCGGAATATACATTCTCCAACCTGTATCTCTTTCGGAACCGGTATACGTACCGGGTCTCGCGGTTGCCGAATCAAGCCCTTGTCCTTTCTGGAGAGCGGGATGGGAAACAATTTTTTATGACTCCCTGCGCAAGCCCCGGCCGGGACATTACGGAGGACCTGTTCAGGACCCATGACTACTGGAAGGGGATACCCGAGTCCCTGGTTCAGGCCAACCGGGCGGATTGGGATGCCTGGGGAATAGAGATTGCCGAAGACCGGGACAACTTTGATTATCTTTATCTGAGAACGGATCTGGCGGAGCTTGCAGGGAAGAAGTACCACAAGAAGCGGAATCTGGTACACGCCTTTACCAACGCCTACTCCCATTCAGAAGCGGCGTTTTCAGAGCGGCATATCCCCGACGCAATGGCGGTGCTGGAACGGTGGCGGCAGGACAAGGGATCGGACGGGGATTACGCAGCCACCCGGGAGGCTCTGGACCTGTTTGGGACGCTCAAGCTGAAAGGGGTTATCTATTATGTGGATGGGAACCCCGTCGGCTGGTGCCTGGGCGAAAGTCTTGCCAGGGGGCGGATGTTCGCCATTCACTTTGAAAAGGCCATAGACGAATACAAGGGGATCTACCAGTTCATGAATCAGGCATTTGCCGCACGGTTGCCGGGGTATTACACCTACATCAACCGCGAACAGGACCTGGGGGATGAAGGGCTCAGGCAGGCGAAGATGACTTACCGGCCTGCGGGGTTTGTGCGGAAGTATATAGGAAAGAAAACAAGTTAAAGCCTGTTGCGCTTCGCTCATATAGTGCATAGTTATACCTTGCAGGCTCCAAAAGAACCCTGCTAATAAGACGGTTCAACAATAAAGAATCCCCGAAAGCAGAGCTCCGTGGTATTAAACCAGCAGAATTTTAAATAGATACGCCCGTATCGCCTAAAAAAATCCAAAAATCCAAAGAAAAAACTTGACTGAAATTTTTTTCAGTTATATAATAAACTAATTTACATTGGAATTGAGGTGATCTATGAGAATATATCGATTACGGTATCAAGAGGTTTTATATGCATGAACCAATTAAATGGACAAAGAACAATATGCCTCGCACGGATTGTTCTAAAAGTCTCGCACTCCTCAACCTTGCGGAAATGGAAAAGGCCCACCAGTTTCACCGGAGTATTCCGCAATACGAGGAAACTCCCCTGTCTAGCTTGCCCCACCTGGCCGCCTACCTGGGCATTAAGGGGCTGTTTGTAAAGGACGAATCCTTTCGTTTTGGCCTCAACGCCTTTAAGGTCCTGGGGGGATCCTACGCCATCGCCAAATACATAGCCCAACGCTTGGGGAAGGATACCTCGGAGATCAGCTACGAGACCCTAGTTTCCGATGAAACAAAGGCAAAGTTGGGGGACCTGACCTTTTACACCGCCACCGACGGGAACCACGGCCGGGGAGTCGCTTGGGCGGCCAACAAGCTGCGCCAGAAATCGGTGGTCCTTATGCCCAAGGGTTCCTCCCAGGCCCGCCTCCAGAACATCCTCAGCGAAGGGGCGGATGCCAGCATTACGGACCTGAATTACGATGACGCGGTACGGCTTGCTAACGCCCGGGCTTCCGAGGATCCCCAGGGGGTGATGATCCAGGACACGGCGTGGGAAGGTTACGAGGAGATCCCCGGCTGGATCATGCAGGGTTACGGTTCCATGTCCTATGAAGCCTGGACTCAGCTTAAAGCAGCGGGGGTGGAGCGGCCTACCCATATCTTTGTCCAGGCTGGGGTGGGGTCCCTTGCGGGATCGGTGATGGGATTTTTCGCTAACCTTTTCCCTGATAATACCCCCATTACTACCATTGTGGAGGCCGCCGCCGCAGACTGCCTCTTCGTTTCCGCCTTGGCGGGAAAGCTTGTTTCCGTGGGCGGGGACCTTTCCACCATCATGGCGGGCCTTGCCTGTGGAGAAGGGAATACTATTTCCTGGGAGATTCTGAAAAACTACGCGAGTTTCTTTGCTTCCGCCCCCGATTGGGTCGCTGCCCGGGGTATGCGGGTCCTGGGGGTTCCCCTTAAAGGGGATCCTAAGGTTATCTCCGGGGAATCCGGGGCGGTTACCGCAGGGCTGGTTGTTTCCCTGTTACGCCGGGACAACTACAAAGATATGCGGAAAGCCCTGGGTCTGAACGCCGATTCAGTGATCTTGATCTTCAGCACCGAAGGAAATACGGACCCGGAGCGTTTCCGGGATTTGGTATGGGACGGCGAGGTCCCCAGTTTTGGGCAATAGGGAGGCGGTTTCAAAACCGGAGGGTTGAAGCCGCCTCTGGGATAGGTAGTCACCGGTACCCGGAAGTTTGAGGGGGCTTTTCCCCGTAACCTCCGAGTAATTTTGTTAAACGTTCACATTTTCACAGGTTGTCCTGCCGGGATTAGTATGTCCTGAGCTTAATATCATCTATGTTAAGGGGAGTGTTATGAAAAAGCAAGTTACAAAACAGACGAGTGGGGGTAGAGAGTTAATTTACCAACTGGAAGGAAGGCCGCCTTTGGGACTTGCGGTTCCCCTGGGTTTGCAGCACGTACTTTCCATGTTTATCGGCAACCTGGCGCCGGTACTGGTATTGGCGGGGATCATCAGCAGCGTTACCGGGGAGGCGATCATTACTCCCCAACAGAAGATGCTCATGGTACAGTGTTGCATGTTCGCTTCGGGGATGACGACCCTGATTCAGCTGTATCCTCTGAAAATCGGGGCCTTTCAGGTCGGCGCGGGGCTTCCCATCGTGATGGGCACGGCCTTTGCTTTTGTCCCTACCATGCGGACCCTGGGAGCGGAATTCGGCGTCAACGTGGTCCTGGGATCGGTGATTGTGGGAAGCCTCGTGGAACTGCTCATGGGCTTTTTCATCAAACCCCTGAAGAAATTCTTTCCCCCCTTGGTCATCGGCGCGGTGCTTATCACCATAGGGCTTCACCTGCTTCCGGTAGGCGTCCAATACCTCGCCGGCGGCGCGGGACCCGAAGCCAACGCTGCCCTGGCTGTCCGGCTTATCTCGGAAGGAAAGGAGGTTCCCGCCTCCGTGGCCGCCCTGTCCGCCCAATACGCCTCTTGGCAGAACCTCTTAATAGGCGGCGTGGTATTTATCACGATTATTCTCCTTCAACGTTTTGGCCGGGGTATGTTTAAAATATCCGCCATCCTTATCGGTATCATCGTAGGATATATGGTGGCGGTTATCCTGGGGCAGGTTAATTTTGCGGCGGTTAAGGAGGCCGGGATTATTTCGGTCCCCATCCCCTTCTCCATTACGCCGGTTTTCAAGTTTGAGGCCATAATCGGCATGGCGGCAATTTACGTGGTCTCCGGCCTTGAGACCATGGGGAACATCAACGGCATTACCGTAGCCGCCTTTGACCGGGAGGCCACGATTAAGGAAACCTCCGGGGCGGTAATGGCGGATGCGGCGGGTTCCATGTTCGCCGCCGTCTTTAACACCCTGCCCAATACCGCCTTCGGACAGAACGCGGGCATCGTCGCCATGACCAAAGTGGTGAATAAGTGGTGTATCGCTACCGGCGCGTTTGTCCTGATTCTGGCGGGCTTTGTCCCCAAGATCGGGGCGATCTTCTCCGTCATGCCCTCCAGCGTCCTAGGCGGCGCGGTAGTAACCGTGTTCGCCATGATTTTCCTGAACGGGGTAAAGCTGATCGCCAAGGCGGGTTTCTCCGACAGGAATCTGCTCATCCTGGCCATCACCTTTGGCGTCGGCTTTGCGGTAGGGGATAACAAACTGCTGGTAGGACGGCTTCCTCTTGTCCTTCAGTATATTTTTAAGGATACCACCGTGGCGGTCTGCGTTATTTCCGTGCTGGCCAATATCCTGTTCCCTGCATCGGAATCGGATAAGGCGCGGTTGCAAGCCGCCCAGAAGGAAGCGGCGGTCGAGGATGTGAAGGGATAATATCAAGGCTCCTTGTATCCAGACAGCTATGAAATTGTGGCTTTGTTTTCCGGGGGAGACGGCAATGCGCAACGAAGCGCAAGAATAGAAGCAGAAATATCGGAGGCCTTACCGCAGGTAAAGCTGAGGAATTGAAGCGGATAACCCGGTTCCCGCCATAAGCGGGAATGCGCCCAAATCTGCAAGTTTAATAGTGTCTGGATACTAGGGAGGTTTCAAGCGGGAACGGCGGCTTTGAACGAAACACGGCTGTTTCCGCCCCTCCTTTATACCGTGATGACGGTAATGGCCATATCTTCCATTAGGTGAACCCAATCGGGCTTAACGCCGCAGTCGGTGATCACCGTATCCGCGACATTCAGAGAGGCGAAATAGGCGGGCCGGATCCTATCAAACTTTTGGGAATCAACGAGGAGAATTTTTTTGAGCGAAGAGGCGATGCAAGACTGCTTTACTGGAACCTCGTACTGATTGGCGCAGGTTAGGCCCAGTTCCCGGCTTACCCCCGCAGCGGAGAGAAAATATTTCGTCGCCCGGGTCCGCCGAATAAGAGCAATAGTTTCCGCCGATTCAAAAAACTGGGTGTTGGGATGATAATACCCCCCGCCCATGATCAGGGTTTCCACCTTTTTTTGTGAAGCTCCAGAAGGGTATTCATGGTAAAGCATAAGACCGTGATGGGATACTCGGGGGGGATATGCTTAGTCATAAGTTCGGTGGTGGTACCAATATCAATGATAATCGTATCCTAAATCCTTCACCCAAAATATAACTACAAAGGGTATTTTACTCCGAAAGCATCCAAGATAGTTTTTTGGATTTTGGAAATGGGAAAAGGATACGACCGCCTTTTATATATTGTACCCGTAATTTCTCCATGTACCGGATGAGTTCCAGCTTAGTCATGGTTTTGTAAAGATTTTCTTTCAGCATGATATTGTGAATATGGCTGAGCATGATTAAGGCGATAAAGCCAACGAATACCTTGGCCCGCATGGTTGTCTCTCCGTGAACCCGCAGCCGGTTTAAATCAAGATTGTTTTTCAAT
>JAIRLK010000104.1 GCA_031259515.1 Treponema sp.
TCCCGTCTTTTTTAATGCTCCACTCGCGTCAGGATGCACTTTTACCGAGGTGGAATCCAGGGAAACCACGGGTATCCGCCTGTTTGTTATCTGTTCTTCCTGGAGGGCGTGAAAAATCCGTTCCAAGACGCCGTTTTTAGCCCACCGGTTGATTCTGACGTAGATGGTATGCCAGGGGCCGAAGGTCTCAGGGAGTGCCCGCCATTTACAACCGTTTTCGCAGATATAGATGAGCGCGTCAAGGAAGCGGCTGTTATCGGTTTTCACATTTCCCCGTTGTTTAGGGAAAAGGTTAATAATTTTTTTCCGCTGTTCCTGGGTTAATTTCATAGCTTGAGTATATCATATTTTCTTAGTGTGAACAGGCCCTAGGGTTCTGGGGGTAACGGTAGAGTATCTGGTTACCGGGCAAGATTCTCAACTGGTTTCGCCAACACCTCTCCATTCTCCTGTCCGCAACCTTGTCAAACTGGCTGAAACTCTGGACAAAGAACACTGCGAGGTGGTTGCGGGGCTTGCGGAAGATCTTAAAAAACTACAAGAACGGCGGCAGGTTTGATAACCAACCGTTAACGCCAAAAATTCCCTTGAAAAAGGCGCCTGTTACTGGTTTTACCACAATTACGAATTTGATCGGATCTTTATGGGCATGGTCAAAGAAGAACGCGGAAATTTCGCGGAATTTATACGGGGAGAAAAACTACCTAAAACGCCGCGGGGGCAAAGTCACAACTTCCGGAAACAGGTTGCGTTGAGGCGGCGCGCCCCTACCGTATCCTCACCAGCTCCATCTCGAAGATCAGGAAACTGTTCGGGGGAATGGCGCCGCCTCCAGCGCCCCGCTCTCCGTAGGCAAGTTCCGGGGGAAGCACTACCAGCCGCTTTTCACCGGTTTTCATGTCCAGCGCCGCCTCGTCCCAGCCGGGAATAACCTGCTTTGTCCCGACCCTGAAGCTGAAGGGCCTGTTGCCGCGGGCTTCCGTGCTGTCAAAGACCTTGCCGGAAACAAACATCCCCGTGTAGAGCATGTCCACGGTTTGGCCGGCGGCGGGTTTGTTTCCCGTTCCCTGCCTGATAATCGAATACCTGATACCCGAAGGAGTGACCGCGAGATTCGGGTATTTGGCGTTGATCCGGGCAATCTCCGCCTCGCGCTCCGCCCGCAGCCGGGCCGCCGCAGCCCCGGCCGCGTTTTTAAGCAGTGTATCAAAGGCCGCCTGATCCGCCTTGAATGCGTTGGCCTCCTGCCCGTTACGGATAATCGTCACACTCCGAATCCTGTCGCCCCTTCTTGTCGCGTTCACTACATCCTGCCCCTGAACCACCCGGCCGAAAACCGTGTGGCGGTCGTCAAGCCAGGGGGTTGCCGCCAGGGTGATAAAGAACTGGCTCCCGTTTGTGTTGGGCCCGGCGTTTGCCATGGAAAGGATCCCCGGACCGTCGTGCCGCAGGCTGCGGTCAAATTCATCGGGAAAACTATAACCCGGCCCGCCGCTCCCGTTCCCCAGGGGATCGCCGCCCTGGATCATAAAGTCCTGATCGTCCCCATTGTTTTTGGAAATTACCCGGTGAAAGGTAAGGCCGTCATAAAAAGGCTTTCCCAGGGTATTTTTCATCTTGCCCTCGGCCAGGGCCACAAAGTTACACACCGTAAGCGGCGTCCTCTGAAATTCCAGCCGGATTACAATGTCCCCCCGATTGGTGGTAATCCGCGCGAAAAGCCCGTTACCCAGAGCGCTGTCCCCGGGCGCCGCCAATGCCGCGCTCGACATAAGCGCCAGCAAAACGCCGCCAATTAAGCGTTTGTTAAAGATACACATAATGTTACCATATCACAAACCGGTATATGCCGCAATGCCATGGAAACTTCGTCGTTTTGGGGATTGGCGGGACAAGGCAATATGCAAGGTATACAGCCCCGGAAAAAGAAGTTATACTCAAGTGAGCCTGTTCCAAAACCCCGGGGGTCCGGGGGGCATAAGGCCCCTGGGACCTCCGGTCCCTTAGCGGGGGCGTTACGGGGGCGGAGCCCCTGTAGTGGGGGTAGGCCGGGATCTTGGCCCCACCCGAGGGTGTGCGCGAAATATTGAGCGCGTTCCTTGTACCCCTGTAAAAACGGTGTGGGTCCTAGAAAATGATTTACCGAGAGTAAATGTGACGGGACCCGTCGCAGGGGGTGGCTGCCCCCTCCCTAACTTGTAGAAGGCGAGTTTTGGAACAGCCTCAATAGGCATTTACTTCCCTGTGGCGTTTCAATATAATTTTGGTATGCGTGCAACAAGAGCTATTATTCATTTGGACCGGTTAATTCAAAATATTCAGACGGTGCGTCAAAGAGTCGGGGAGGAACGGCTTATCTGTATGCCGGTAAAAGCAGATGCCTACGGACACGGTTCGGTACAGGCCGCCAGGGCCGCGATGAAAGCGGGCGTTCACTATCTGGCGGTCGCCACAGTCGATGAAGGAATTTTACTGCGGGAAGAGGGAATAGATCTCCCCATCTTGTTGCTTTCCATACCCCAGCCCGAGGAACTTTCGGACATGGCGGTAAACAGCCTGATTCCCTTTGTCTCCGACAGGGAATTTGCCGCCGAAGCGGCCGCTGCCGCCGCAAAGGCCGGACAACGGCTTCCCGTACATCTCAAAGTAGACACCGGCATGGGCCGTACCGGCGTATCCCCGGAAAACGCGGCGGAGCTTGCCGGCTTTATCGTATCCCAGCCGTCCCTGTTCTACACCGGAACCGCGACTCACCTGGCCGTTGCCGACTCAAGGGCGCAAGAAAACGTCGAGTTTACCAAAAGGCAGCTTGCCCTGTTCAGGAAAGCGCTGTTGTCCATCAAGCAGGCGGGGCTGGATCCCGGCATCGCTCATGCGGCCAATTCCGGGGGCGTACTTTTTCACGAAGATTCCTGGTTCGACATGGTCAGACCCGGAATCGCGCTTTACGGCTATTCCCCCCTTGGCCCCGCCGATACCACGCTCCCGCTAAAGCCCGTAATGGAACTAAAGTCCAAGATCGTCTTTATCAAGAAAATAAAGAAAGGCGAAACCGTTTCCTACGGCCGCATTTGGACCGCCCCGGAAGACACCTGGATAGGGACCCTCCCCCTGGGTTACGCCGACGGCCTTCCCCGGGCGCTTGAGAATTTTTCGGTGCGTATTCGGGACAGCTTCTACCCCCTTGCCGGCCGGGTTTGCATGGATCAGTGCATGGTAAATCTGGGCGGGGAAACGGACATCGAACGCTGGGAAGATGTAACCATTTTCGGCGGTTCCGGCGACGGCGCCTGGGGCATAGCCGGGAAAGTAGGAACCATCCCCTACGAGGTAACCTGCAATATCAGCCGCCGCGTACCCCGAATCTACCAGGGCTAAACACGGCCGAAAAAGGCGCTTGGCGCCATTTTTTGAACTATTTCTAAAAAATTCCCCTTCTTAGAGCTTATCCGGGAATAAGGCCGGGATGAACCGGGATCAGATTCCTCCAGACAATAACCGCACAAGCAAACTCTACCAGTGCCCGGTAGTTCCCCGCTTTCTTCTCATACCTCACCAGCAGTTTCCTGAACCGGTTCATCCACGAATGACATACCTCTACCACCCGCCGCCGCGCGACAAACCGCGGATTAGGTTCTTTCTCTTCTCTTTCTTCCCCCCGAGGCCGAATGCGCGCCTTATAGCCCGTCTGTTCCGCAAGCTTTTGCGCGCCCACATACCCCGCGTCCAGGCACACATTCGCCCCTTCCGGGTGGGCGGTAACAATCGCGCGTAACGTCTCTTCCAAAAGCTTTATGTCATGCGTGTTTGCCCCGCTCACTACTATACCGAGGGGTAATCCGTGTGACCCGACCGCAAGGCCGCGTTTCGTCCCTTTTTTTCCCCC
>JAIRLK010000268.1 GCA_031259515.1 Treponema sp.
ACCGTTGATGAGGAAACGCATATCTCGACTTTTACCCGCCGGGTAAGCGCCGAGGAATTCAAAACCCTGTCCGCCGAGGGGCAGGAAACCCAGGAGGATAACACGATGGGTAAAGGTGAAAGTTCGCAAAGCGCGGAAGAGCTGATTGCGAAACTTGAGGAGAGCGAAAAGAAGATCGCGGCTTTCCAAAAGGAGAATGAGGACCTGAAAAATGCCGGCAGGAAACAGGAAGCCGAGGCGTTCTTCAGCAAGCTCCGGGACGAGGGGAAACTTCCCCCGGCCCTGTTTGAAAAAGCGGTCACACTGGATGTGCGGCTTGCCGAAGAAGACCGGAAAGAAATCCGGGCCATGTTCTCCGCTTTGGAGGCAAAGGTCGATCTGTCCGGTTCCCACAAGGCGGACAAGAAGAACGCGCCGGCTCCGGCGGCATCCAGCGCCGATCTGACCGGGAAGATCAGGGCGTTCCAAAAGGAAAAGAAGCTGGCGAGTTTCGCCGAAGCCGCCGCCGCCCTGTATGCGGAAAAACCCGATCTGTTTGAGGCGGAGGAGAGCAATGATTAATCGCAGGCCCTATGTCGCCGAAGGGGCGATCGGTCCCGGAACCGCCGTGGTGCAGGGAAGCGCGGACAACACGGTGAAAGCCCCCGGAACAAACGGCGCGGGGGACTTCATCGGGGTGTATCCCTACGAGGCCAATGAGGCCAAAGCCGCAGGAGACCCCGTGGGGATTGTCCTGCACGGCGTAGTAAAAGTGCTGGCAGGCGGAACGGTGGCCGCCGGGAAAAAGGCGGTCCTGAAAGCCGACACGTCCGGCGCCTTTACGGTCCTACCGGGAACCGAAGGCCAGTACAACACCGTCGGGACGTTCCTGGAGGGCGGTTCCTCCGGGGACTATGTGGACCTGATCGTGGAGCGCGGGAGCGTCACGATTCCTGAATAAGGTTTCAAGGAGGTTTTAAATGGCCAGAGAAAAAGGATATGTCAGTCCGCTGTTGAGTAATCTCGCGGTGGACTATTCGTTCAAGATTCGGGAAGGGCTTGTGGGGCCGATCATTTTTCCCCGCATTCCGGTGGGAAAGCCTTCCGGCAAATATGCGGTGTTTGACAAAGAAGCCGCTTTCAAAGTTCCCGATACCACTATGGCCGGGGAACGGAGTCGGGCAAAGGAATTCGCGGCTTCCGGGAAAATGGAATCCTATGCCACTATTCCCCACGGCCTCAAGGCGTTTATCGATAAGGCAGACCTGGAATTCATGGACGGCCCTTTCAAGTTGTGGGAACGCCGAAAGACGGAACTGTTGGTAAGCAAACTGGAAGTGGCGCAGGAGAAACGGATCGCCAATACGATCCTTAACCTGCAGGGGCGTTCCGCCGTCCTTTCCGGCAGCGGCGCCGCCAAGACCAACAAGTGGTCCGCCGCTTCCACTACAACCGGCGGCGATCCGGTGGCGGCGATAAAGGATGCCGTCAACCAGTGCTTCTTCCGGCCCAATCTTATGATCTTCAATGAGGCGGTGTATGACGCGCTGGAATATCACCCGGTACTGCTCAAGTACCTCGGTGAAGCCAACCTGATCAAAAAGGTAGACGAGGCCAACCTCGCCAAACTGTTCCGCATTGACCGGGTGATCATCTCCAAAGGGAAGGCGGACTTCGGGAAGCAGAACGCCGGGGGCACGGTCAACCCTGCCAGCATCTGGGGAGATGCGGTGATCCTCGCCCACACTTCCGACGAGTGGGATCAGCCCTGCGCCGGCAAAACGGTGGCCGTCCAGTACGCCGAGGCGGACAATCAGGGCTACGTGGTCAGGACATGGGATGAGGAAGACGGCGGCATGCTCGGCGGGGAGTATGTGCAAGTTGCCCACGACACGGCGGAACTGGTCGTGTGTAAGGAACTCATCTATTCCATCAAGGAAGTGCTTTAACCGGGGTCGTTGGCTCCGAGTGAATTTTTTGTAGGAGGGAGTACATGAAAAGGTTTTTATTGGTACTGCTGTTAGTTTCGGCTTTGGTTGCGCCGGCGTTTGCCGGTGCAGGGCTGAAGAAAAAAGGGGCGTTACTGAGTAACACCCCGAATTCCCCGCGGGGAGGTGAAGTCATGGGGTATTGTACACAGGCCGATCTGGAGGCCGCTTACGGCGCGGACCGCATTGCCGGCTGGAGCCGTCTTGACCCGGATACGGTTGACCGGGCCATAAGCAGCGCCACTGCGGAAATAGACGGCTATTTGATTTCAGGCGGCTATACGGTGCCGCTGTCCGGGCCGCCCAAAAATCTGCTGAAATACTGTGTCGATATTGCCGCCGCAAACCTTGTCATTAGTGCGGGTGTGCTGGAGAACGATCCCGGCGGCAAGGCGGTATTGGAAGAGGCAAAAAACGCCCGGCATTATTTGACGAAGGTTGCGGAAGGAAAATTCAAAATACCCGGCTATGCCGGTGGGGAAGATGAAGTATCCAAACCGCCTTCCGGAAATGTGCGGGTTTCCAGTCAGCGCCGGCTGGATTTGCGGGGTTATTAAATGGCCGGCGCCGGAATACTCAAAGCCGAATACAACGATAGTGAATTTCAGGCGATCCTCAATGCCCTCTCGAAGGCGGCGATGCCCGATCTGCGAAAGATTGCGGCCTTTGCCGGGGCTGAGTTGAAGGACATCAGCCACGGGGCGTTCAAAAAAGAGGCTGACCCCGTAACCGGCATAAAATGGAAAGATATAAAACCGCGTGACAAAGAGGCGAAAAGCCCCGGTTCAACCGGTACTATCCTGCAGGATTATGGCCAGCTAAAACGATCCCTTACCTGGGAAGCCTATCCCGACGGATCGGTAATTTTCGGATCGAACATGGTCTATGCCCGGATACATCAGCAGGGCGGAAAAACGAGGGCCCATGAAATTGTTCCTTACCATGCAAAGGCCCTGTATTTCAACGGCCGGTTTGCGCGGAAGGTAAAGCACCCGGGCTCGCTTATTCCGGCGCGGCCCTATATGGGAGTCCCGCAGGACTTTGACCGCCGTATCCTGAACGATCCTGAAATATTAAAACTGTTGGGACTGGAGGCGTGAGATGATCAGGGAAGCCAAAAACCTGCTTGAGGGGATTATTGAAAAACTGATACCCGGCGTCACCGTGGTTAAATCCGCCGCCGGGGAATCGCGGGAGATCATGGCGCGAAAATTCCCGCTGGTTTCCCTGATCACCAATCCCGGTTCCTTTGATGATTCGGAAGCGCGGATAGTCCGGTATTTTGAGGGAGAACCGAAGGTCTACCGGGAGCGGTACGTACGGGGCCACCGCAACGTGCCGATCCTCGTCCGCTGTTGGGCGGAAGGGGAAGACCAGGCGGATGAGATAACGAGCAGTATCATTCCCGAAATACCCAGCCAATGGGAATATGACGGCTTTTCCTGCCGTGTGGAAATCGGCGGGGAAGAACATTCCGATCACACCGGCAATCTTGGCAAACCCTATGTGTCGGTAATAGAAGTCATCTTTACCGGCGCCGCCGCCCGGAAGCCCGCGGTCACGCCGCACTACGAAGAAGTGGTAGTGCAGGAAGGCGATTATAGCAACCAGCAGTCGTAAGG
>JAIRLK010000297.1 GCA_031259515.1 Treponema sp.
GCCGAAAGGTTAACGTTCCGGATCAGATATTGAAGGTCCGAAACCATACGGTTAAGCAGGTTCTGTATCGTATACAATTCCGTTCTTTTGGTAATATAGTAAAGCCCGTTGGTCCAATCATTCCAATATCCCAGGGCGGTAAAGGTAGCAATGGTAACAATGATAGGCTTGCCCAAAGGAAAAACAATAGAAAAAAGTATCCTTCCCTGACCCGCGCCATCAATGTCAGCGGCTTCAAAGAGGCTGTCTGGGATGTTGCTCGCAAAATAGGTACGCATAAGAAGGATGTTCCAGGCCCCAAGGAGCATCCCCGGCAGAATAAGCCCCCAAACAGTATCTTTTATATGCAGATAATTACTCCACAAAATATATGACGGTACAAGCCCTCCGTTAAAAAGCATGGTAAAAAAGACCAAAAAAGTGATGATTCTTTTGCCGGGAAGTTTTTTGACCGACAAGGGATAGGCAAAAAGAACTGTGAGAAGAGTACTGAGTGTAGTTCCTATGACGGTTGTAAGAATGGTCATCCCATAGCCGCGCAGGATTTTGTCTCTTGAATTAAGGATATACCCATAGGCTTCCATGCTGAATTCCGCCGGAAAAAACGAATACCCGTTTGTCAACAGCGCCTGCTCGGATGTTATCGATGAAAGAAAAAGTAGAAGGAAAGGAAGGATAATTGACAGAGTTAGCAGAGACATTACGAATATCGCCACAAACTGGAAACCCGGGTCCCTGATTTTATTGTTTACTTTTAACGCCATCTTTTCCTCCTAAAAAAGCGCGTTTTCGCGGCTTAACTTACGGACTACCCAGTTTGAACCCAGTACCAAAAGAAAACCAACCATGGACTGATAGACCCCGGCCGCAGAGGACATGCTGATATTTCCCCGTTCCATTAAAGCCCGGTATACATAGGTGTCAATGACATTGGTAGTGGGAAAGAGCGGACCCGAATTGCGGGGAATCTGGTAAAACAGCCCGAAGTCGGAATAGAATATCTTGCCCACCGAAAGCAGCATTAGCGTAATCATTGGCGGGATAATGGCAGGCAGCGTGATATGCCTGATCCGCTGCCACTTGGAAGCCCCGTCAAGTTCCGCCGCCTCAAACTGGGTAGGATCAATACCATTAATGCTGGAAATATAGATGAGACACCCGTAACCAATGCCCTTCCACGAGTTTACGGTGATTAGAATTGCGGGCCAGTATCCTGGAATGTTGTACCACATAATTGGTTCTTTTCCCAAAAGGGGCAGAATGGTCTTGTTTACAATACCGCTCTGCATGGAAAAAAAAGCGTAAACCACATAACCCACGATCACCATGGACATCAGAAACGGAAACAGAATTACGCTCTGGAATATTTTTTTAAGCATCTTGCTGGCTATATCACAGATAAATATGGCAAAAAGAACGCTCAACGTCGTGTTTAGGGTGATAAAAATTGCGTTGTACGCCAGGGTGTTCCGGGTAATGATCCATGCATCGCTGGAGGCAAAAAGAAATTCAAAGTTCTTCAGTCCTACCCAGGGGCTTCCCAGAAAACCCCTGGCGAAATTGTATTGCTTAAACGCGATAACGATTCCCGCCATGGGAATATAATTATTGACAATAAGGTATAGCGCCCCGGGAAGCATCATAGCGTAAAGGGGAAAATACTTTTTTAGTGTTTCCTTCCGTGACGTCCTATTCAGCGGGATATGCCTGTCTACGGGTAACAATGCCACTGCGGCCTCCAACTTCTCACCGGAATCCTCAAGCGCCGTAATTCAGGGCAAGCTTGGCAAAAAAATCTTCCAGGGTAAAACGGACATCGATCCTTTGGTACACCCGGATTTTTTTGTTTTTTACGCCGGGAACATAGTTCGATTGCCGGTCAAATGAAGGCGCCTGGATTTCGATAAATTTAGTGTCATCATCTACTTCCTGCAAAAGAACCGAAACCGCAGGCTGATCCCCAAGACACCAGCTTTCGCCGTTGGGCCAGTTGGGTATAAACCCCAATTTTTCATTAAGCGTTACCAGTTGGGTAAAAAGATATTCCCCTATCTTCCCGCAGGGCTTTACCTTGAGCTGGAGTTCCGCCAGTGAAACAAGACAGGATTTATACACATCCATAGGAATCTGCCATACCGGCATGGAAGATTTAAAAAGCACATTCGCCGCGTTTATATCGCCGTTCAGGTTAAATTCCTTTTGCCCTCCCGCCGGATAAATCCCGCCGCCGATCCATATCGCCGTCATGCGATCACAGATCCGCGGCTCCATGATGATTGCCGAGGCAACATCGGTCACCGCGCCTTGATTGGCGATAAACAAGGGACGCGGATCATCCCGCATGGACTCTTTTATGATAAACTCCGCGCCCTCCGACGGCGCGGGAGTTTCTTCATCCCTCAGCGCTATCCCCGATCCGAGCGCAACCGGATACTTTTCCCCCAGTTCCATCAAACCCAGAACCTTATGAATTTCGTCCAGGCTGGCTTTTGCCGTTTCCCCTTTTTTATATGGGGGGAATTCATATTGTGTTACCAAGTCAAAATGGCCTGCCACGATTCCCGGTATTTCAAATTTCGGAGTCATAAGAAAATGCGCCAGGGCAAACTGATCGTCCGCCTCGTTGGCACAATCGGTATGTACGATCATTCTTACACGCTTTTCTTCAGGGACCTTATACGCATAGGGATTCATTCGGGATATCCTCCTTGTACTATTTTTTTCCGGAAGCAAGCCAGGCGTTAAGCTGGGACTGTTTGAGGTTGATAACCTGCTGCAATCCGGCATTGTACAGTTTCTGGTTGAGTTCCTCTATGGCCCTGTCAACATCTTCGATAGAACCTGTGGCAATGGCGTTTATATACTCGCTTTGGATGCTGCTGAGCCCGGCCAAAATTGTCTGGACGCTGGAAGAATCGTACATAAACCCAAAGGCCGCCGACTTGTGGGCCGAATCGTTGAAGCGTTTGTACTGATCCCAGATATCCTCGGGAAGGCCGTTCCAGATATGGCCGATAAACTGGTTTGGGAAGAGCCAGCCCATGTTGAGATGGTACTTGAAATTGGCGGCGTTGATTCCGGGTGGAAAATCAATGACGCGCTTACTTCCCGGTACAAAAACATAGTGTTCGCCCTCAATACCAAAGTTGATAAGGTTGTTGAACTCCGGGCTTTTGTAGCACCAGTTGAGGAACTGCATAGCCTTGACCGGATCTTTTGAACTGGCGGCGATACCCCAGTTGAAAAAGTTAACGCTGGATGTATAGAGGTTGTTCGAATCGTTTGACCGATACTCGGTACCGATGTAGGCCGTAACCATCTCCCGGCCGCATTCGGCATTTGCCTGGATCAGGAATCCGGGCTTGATCGGATTAAGGTACGAGAACAGAGTTCCCGCCCTGACCATACTTTGAGCGGTTTCTGTAGTGGTGGCAGCGTCAAGTTTAACATATCCGGCTTTATAATAGTCCCGGATCAAACGGGCCTTGTACCGGAATTCTTCCGATTCATACCAGTTACTTACCGTGGTGGTCCTTCCGCCGTCCAGCAGTACCCCGAAGTCGTCCAGCAGGGAATCGTGGGTTTCAATCTGGTACATAAAGTTGGTCCCGGCAAAACAGTCAATATCGGGATACCGGGCCTTTACCTTGGCATACACCGCGCCAAGGTCCGTTAAGGTATGTATGGCGTTTACGTCAATGCCGCAGCCCTCCACAATGTCTTTCCGCATGACGATTCCGGACCTGGAGGCACTTTCCTTTTGCGCCGGTGTTCCATAGACAAAGCCGTTGATAGCGCCGCTTACCGCCACATCTTCTCCCAGCGCCGCCAGGATGTCCTTGCCATGGTCGTAAATATAATCCGCCAGATTAACCACAAGACCGGAATTTTTTAGATTACCTGCATTGGTAAAATATATGGGGACAATATCAATCTCGTCCCCCCGGACAGGATAAGCTGGGTTCTGGCGCTGAAATCGCCAAAGCCCATCTGGATAAATTCCACCGTCATGTTGATGTCCCGCAGGGACGCCTCATTGATAGCCGCCGTCACTTTTG
>JAIRLK010000343.1 GCA_031259515.1 Treponema sp.
TCCACGGGCGGGGGAGCGCTCATCGGGCTGGTTCAAGGCAAGCTCGGCTCCGCGGCCGGTTTTATCGGCAAAAAGACCGGGGCGCCGGCGTTGCAGCAGGCTTTGAGCCAAAAGATTACCGGCCTCCTGTCCAACCGGCTGCATCTGTCCGGTACCTGGGTGCAGATCGCCACCGGACCGATAGGAAAGATCCTCATGGAAGGCGCCGGGGAATTCGCCGAGGAAGGGATCGAGCGGCTTATCGAGAATACGACGGTTGAATTGGCGAAGCTGATCCAGAAAGAGGGGATCGAGGTCACTCCGGAGTACCAGGGCCTGCTTACCGGCGTGGTGGGAGACGGTTTCGGGGGGTTTGTGGTGGGAACGATCCTGGCGCCCCTTGGACTGGGTGTCGACGCCGTGATAAAGATGGTGTCAACGGCCAAAGGGAACATAACGGCCGAAGACGCCCAAAAGATTAAGGACCTGGCGGAATCGACGGCGGACGCGGAAGAATTCGTGAAGAAGGTCCGGGAAGCGGGAATTACCAGCGTTTCCGATGAATCCCTGGAGGAGATAAAGGCCGCCGCAAATCAGAAGCGGGAAGAAGCGGAGGCCGCGGAGCAGGAGGCGGTCAAGAAACCCCGTATCCCCCGGCCGACGGAAGAAGGGCCCGCGCCCGCCCGACGGCGGGGCGGACGCCTCGCGGTACGGCTCGCCGAGGGGGCCCTCAGCGACGACTGGACCGAAACCCACCACATGACGATTAACGACCCCTCCGACGGGGGCCTGTACGGGCAGATTGATTTCCGCCGGGGGGAGAACGGGGATATTGTCATCGACGATATTCAGGTGCAGGACTACCTCACCGACCGGGATGCGGTGATACGGGACGCGGTTAAGGAACTGGGGTATAACTTCCCGGGGAGCCGGATCGACTGGAACCCCGAGGGGGTGGAGGACCAGGAAATCAGGGACCGGCTTGAGGAGCACCGCCCCCATGGGGAAGACCTGGGACTGAACTGGTTCAGGACCCGGCGGGATTTCAAGACCGCCGAGCGGGAAGCCGCCCAGCAGGAGTGGATAGCGGAAGCGGCGCCCCATATCGCGCCGGAAGAACGGCAGACCGCCTACGAGGTGGCCGGCCTGCTCGCCCGGGCCCGGGGGGAGACGGCCGAGGAATGGGGCCGGAGAGTCGAGTTTACCAACACCCTGACCGCCGAGCAGCAGGAGCGGATTGGGGCGAAGGCGGCGCAGCGGAGCGGGAAGACCATCAAGGGGGCGACCTTTGACTGGACGGATATTGAGGGGAAGACGAAGCGGTATGTCTATTTAAGCCGGAACGCTGATTTTTCAACCCTGAATCACGAGTTGTTCCATGACCATATTTTATCCCTTTCGGACGAACAGCGGGCCGAATGGGAGGAAGCCCTGGGGATACGCGACGGGGACTGGGATGCGGAGCGTTTTGAGGGCAAGGACGGGAAAAGGATAAGCGCCCATGAGTACGCGGCGGAAGCCTTTGAGGACTACCTGACGGAGCGGAAAGAGCCGCCCTCGGCGAAGTTGAAAGCCCTCTTTGACCGGATTATTGAATTTATGCGGCGGATATACGGGACGCTGCGGGACCTGAACGGGATAAAGCCGGAACTGCGAAAGAAGTTTGACGAGATATTCAGCCGGGAGGAAGGCGGCGGGGAGACGGAGTATGAGGCGGAGATAAACCGGCGCATTGACGAACTGAACCGGGAAGGGAGGGAGCGGGCGCAGGAGATGGTCCGGGAACGGGAGGAGAAGACGGCCCGGGATTGGACGGAGGAGACGGCCCGGGACTGGGCGGAGAAGACGGCCCGGGAAGAGGGGGGAAGCGGGGAGCCTCTTGGGGAGGTCGTATTCCAGAGGGGGGATGAAACCAACCCGATAGAAGCCCTGATAAACCGTTCCGGCGCCCTGCTGGAAGACCTGGGGGAACGGGAACGGGTTATTAAAGAACTGAGGGAACTTGAACGGCTGTATCCCCCGGAGACGAATCAGTACCGCGCCCCAAACGGAGAGCCGTCCCTGCTGCTTGAAACGCTGGGGGAGGAGCAGGGGCGGGAGGCCTGGTATGCGGTACGGACGCCCAGCTTCAAGGAGTGGTTTGGGGATTGGGAGCGGCTGGCAAGGATTGAAGGGATTGAAAAAAGCAAACCGGTAAAGGTAACAGTAAATACCCCTGTTAGCCAGAAAGAAGCCGAAACAATTGCCGGAACTTTTGGAACGCTTCAAAATCAAAGTGATGGAAAGCCTACAGAGTTACCAATAACAACGATTGGAAAAATTATTTATCATCAGGGTTTTGATATTTCCCGAATAATACGTGATATTCCCGTATTGTATACTACTTCAAAACAGGCGTGGGCAGAACCGGAAATATTACAAAAAGGACATAAGCGTCATCCTAACATAAAAGAATATCGGCATTATGTAAATAAATTCACGGATGGCACAGACGAATACTATATCAGATTTACCGTAACTGAAGAAAATACAAAACCCGGCAAAACCGGAAGAAACCTTATCCATTCAAGCGCAATAAGCGAAGTGTCCATATATAAGAATGGCGATGATTCGCAACGTAACCGGCTCAAGGTCCCGGGCGAAACGAAAACACCGCCTTTCATAGATATAAAATTAAAACAATTTTTTGATTCCGTCAACCCCTCCGAGGTTTCC
>JAIRLK010000413.1 GCA_031259515.1 Treponema sp.
CCGCCCATGAACACTTCTTTTTTCACGATAAAGGGCAGATACAATGACGGATCATAGCCGCGCCGTTTTTTGAATTCTTCGATAAAATGATAACCCCAGAATTGGCCGCCTTTTCCGTAAGTGGAGAGTTCCAGGGAATCCATGTACATCTGCACCCGGCCATTTTTCCTGATATTCTCCCGCAACTCCGGCGTCAGAACCTCCCGATCCCAGTAGTCCGTGAGGGCATCAATGCCGTAGCGGTCGATGTAGTTTATGGTGTAGGAAACAGCCACCGAGGGAGTGGCGGTCTGGCCCGTGCCGTGGAGCCAGAAAGCGAAGAGTTCCCATTCGCCCTCGGGAGCCGTCCAGTCCAGGGTCTCTTCCCGGACGTTACCGGTAAGAAGTTGGAAGCTGTTCTTGTCCAGGAACACCTTATCATCGGCGGAGCCGGTTTTTTTTGCCACCACCACGGCTACCAGTTCCTGGACGTTCACGTTGGGCATTTTGAGGGGGGCCTTGTAGAGCGGACCCGACCGGGACTCTCCCCCTTTGAGGGATTCCACGGTAAAGTCAAGTTCCTTGGCCGCGGCCCGGTCATCGGGGGTGATGGTGATGAGGTTTGCGTTGGACCAGTTGGTGCCGCTGGTAAAGCTGGCCCCCATACCCCGGGCGGTGGTTTCCCTGATGACGGTGTGGGTATCGTGGGTCCATTCTTCGGAACCCCAGCCGTACTTGCCGTGATCTATCCCGTGTTCATCCATGGCGAGGAATTCGGCGGCCCCGAATCCCGCTTCGTACAGCATGGCGATGTCCTTTTTCAGGGTCTCATCGGTGTGGAAGCCCTCGGCAAGCCACCAGCGCACATCGGGCCAACTCTCAATCGGCGGTTTCGCCAACACGATTTCCAGATCTTTCATTATGTGCCTCCATGATAGAAAGAATGGTCGGAAGTCTCAGTTCCGGACAAATTCCATACCTTATCGCGCCTTGGCGGCCCGCCGTTCCCGCAGGGACGCCGTTATTTGGCTGAGTTTTTCCCGGTTGATCCCGTATCCCAGACCGAATACCAAGGCGGCAATCAATACAATAATAGACGGAATGAGAATATTATTCATAATGATCCCCATCTTTGCCGCCTCTGTCTGGGGCTGGTTGGCCACATAGCCCGTGGCGGCCAGCACATATCCGGGAATGGCCCCGCCTATGCCCATGCCAGCCTTAGCTACAAAAGAGTTCACCGCGGCAAGAGCGCCCTCCGCCCGGTGCCCCCTGGTATGCTCCACATAGTCCACATTATCCGCGCAAATGCCGTAACTTAAGGTCATAAAAAAACCGGTACCCACACCGCCCAGAACGGTACCAATATAGATAAGGGGAATATTGGTAACCGCGAAAAGCCTCAACAAGGGACCAAGCCCCGAAATAACGATACCCGTTACAAATACCGACTTTTTGCCAAATCTGTTGCTCAGGATACCGGTAATAGCCATACAGGGCAGGGTTACCGCCAAGGCGACCAATGAAGTGAGGCTGAATACATCCATCCTGTTATCCAATATATACGTGAAAAAGTACATACCGCTTGCCGCCCGCTGGATCATAGATATTAAAAATCCAAGTGTCGTTAATAGGGTAACCACCACAGGAGTACAGGTGATGATGGGAATAATGTCTTTGATTTTGTACTTTTCATCGGTATTTACCGGTTCAATCCGTTCTTTAATACCCATAACGCCGATAATGGTAAACACCAGTACCATGATAACACTGGAGAAGATAAGGGCATAAAAGCCGTTTAGCCGGTTTACCGCGCTTGCCAGGATGAGCGGCGCCGCCATGGTGAAGAGGGTGTTACCAGCCTGGTAACAGAATCCTTTCACGACACTGAGGCTGTTTCGTTCCCGTTCAGAGTCGGTCATGGCGGGGATCATACTGTTGAGGGGTATGTCCATGATGTCGAAAGTAACCCCCAGCAACAGGTAGGTAATATAGGCGATAGCCAGCTTGCCCACCGGAACCCATACCGGACCGAACCACACCAGGATAAAGTTGATACAACAAATAACGGTTCCAAAGAGCAGGTAGGAGCGGAAACGGCCCATCTTGGTCCTGGGCAGGTGGTCGATCACAAAGCCCATGATAGGATCGTTTATCCCATCAAAGACCCGCATCACCAGGAACATGGTGGCGATAGCCGCAGGATTAAGCCCCACCATATCGGTGTAAAAGATCATTAGGAAACCGTTAAGCAGGGTTTGAATGGGGATATTCCCGATATTCACGATCCCAAAAGCCGCTTTTTCCGCCAATCCGATCCGCGCCGGCTCCGGGGAATACTTTATGTCTGTCATTGGGTACCTCCTAAAAAATTGTTGTATAAATGATCGTACCATGATATAATTTGGAAACGTAACTTCTATTCTTGCTGAAAATCTCATGTTTATTGCAGGGGATATGGTGAATCAAAATACCTTCATAGATTTCGATGATGAACTAATCAATGACCCTTCACTTGATGACAATATGTTTCTGAGGGGTAATTTCGATGTTTCCGGCACTATACTCCGGCTTAAAGGGATCTTTACGCCCAGCGTCCTGGCCCGGCGTTCCTACTTCTACCTTCAAGGGTTGATGTCAAGCATTTTTACCGGCAACCACTTTACCAGGAGGTCCGGAATTGAGACATACCTTATGGCCTTTACCTTTGACGGGGAGGGGGCTCTTGAATACGAGGGTAAACACTACACTCTTAAGAGCGGCGAGGGCTTTATCATCGACTGCCGCAGGCCCCACTATTACCACGCTTCTACCCGCAAGGGCTGGGGCTATCATATCATTCACTTTGACGGCTTTGCCATGTCCGATTACTTTTCCCAGATACGGCAGGGCGGGGGAATTCAATTTTCCGTTCCCCAAGAGGGCGCTCTGGCCTCCATGCTGGAAAAGCTCTACCAGATAAATATTCCCATAAACCAGCGCTCTGAACTACTAAGCTCCTGCGTCCTTACCAATATGCTGACCGAGATTATCACCGGTACGCCCGATTGTGACACAGAGGACATCCCCGAAAAGATCAAGGACATCAGGGCCTATATCAATGAACACTACGCCGAGGAATTCGATCTGGAAGATCTGTCGAGGCGCTTCTTTATGAGCAAGTACCACCTTTGCAGGGAATTCAAGAAGTACATAGGCCGGTCTCCCAACGAATACCGGATCATTACCAGGATCAACAATGCCAAGGCCATGCTCCACTTCACGGATATGCGGGTCGCCGATATTGCCAGGGAAGTGGGCTTCGCGGATAACACTCATTTCTTCTCGATCTTCAGGAAGTATGAACAGATGTCTCCCGCTGAGTACCGCCGTCAATGGACCGGAAAATCCATTACCGGATCTAACCCTATCAAGTAAACGGTCCAATGTCCCGTGGTAAGCAACGTTAAGCACTTTTACTTTCACCCGTTTCCAAAAATGCTCTATCAGGTTTAGATTCGGGGAGTACGGCGGAAGGAATAATTAACGCGCTGTATTTTTTCACGGTTACCCGGGAGACCCCTAGCTTTTCGACAATGATCTTCCTGTCAACTTCAAATAACAGTAGGGAGGTGATCCACAAAGTATGATACATAATTCATTGTATCATGCAGACACCTTGAATAGCGAGGGCCAGAAAATTAGCCGAAAGTCTTGCCCTCAAGCGCCCTGTTACCCGCAGGAAGTAATTAAGAAGGGAAGTCTCCCACTGTTAACAAGGTAAGAAAATGAATTACAAAATTTGCGACTCGCAAGTAGGTAATCTATAGGCAAGAATCTTAACGTGTTGACGTTGGGAGACTTCCCCCTCCTGAGAAGCGTCACATCTCGAATTCCGACCCCAGGTAAACCTCCCGGACTAACTCATTCGTCAGGATCACCTCCCGGTCACCCCGGGCGACGATGGTACCGTCGGCTATGATAAAGGCCTC
>JAIRLK010000074.1 GCA_031259515.1 Treponema sp.
TCCCGGTAGGGTTCCAGTTCCAGCTTGAGGGCCGTAACAAAGGCGGGATGCCAGGGGATGCGGGGAGGGTTCGTATGCTGATTCATAGTGATGCTCCGTGGCGGTAAGGATACCAGAAATAAAGGACTATATCAACAAATTAAGAAGCCTGTTGCGCTTCGCGCATAAAATCCCAACCTTGTCCAATCTCACTATCCCCGCTATGATGGGCATATTCATATCATATAA
This sequence comes from Treponema sp., assembly GCA_031259515.1. GTDB lineage: Bacteria > Spirochaetota > Spirochaetia > Treponematales > Breznakiellaceae > JAIRLK01. The sequence goes on from JAIRLK010000074.1 coordinate 229, forward strand.
TCATATAACCATCTGAAGGAGACCTAATTATGCATATCTCGGCATTACAAGAAGCCCGCTACCGGTACCAGCCTAAGCTGCCTTTAAGTTTGTCTCAGGACATAAGCAACATTGCTGTTAACCTGGGCGAACCCGCTGAATCCCTGGCCGATCAGGAAGAGCTTAAAGCGCTGTTCAAACACAGTTACGGGAAACCTGTAGCCGCATTTGTAGCCGGCGGCAACGATAAAATCCGCCGCCCCCTCACCGTAGGGGTCATCCTGTCGGGCGGGCAGGCGCCCGGCGGGCATAACGTCATCGCCGGCCTCTACGACGGCCTCATGAAGGGTAATCCTGATTCGGTTCTCTACGGCTTCCTCGGCGGTCCCAGCGGTCTCACGGACAACAAAACCATGAAATTAACCGGCGAAATCATCGATCAATACCGGAATACCGGGGGCTTCGACATCATAGGCTCCGGACGGACCAAGATTGAAACCCCGGAACAGTTTGCGGCGGCCCTGGCCACAGCCCGGATGCTCAAGCTGGACGCGGTGGTCATCATAGGCGGCGACGATTCCAACACCAACGCCGCCCTCCTGGCGGAATACTTTCTGGACAAGGGGGCGTCCACCCAGGTCATAGGCTGCCCCAAAACCATAGACGGGGACCTGAAAAACGAGTACATCGAAACGTCCTTCGGTTTTGACACGGCGGTCAAAACCTACAGCGAACTTATCGGGAACATAGGGCGGGATGCCAACAGCGCCAGGAAATACTGGCACTTCATCAGACTCATGGGCCGTTCCGCAAGCCACATCACCCTGGAATGCGCCCTCCAAACCCAGCCCAACATCTGCCTTATTTCCGAGGAGGTTGAAGCCGGGAAACTCTCCCTGGGCCAGGTGGTGGATCAGATCTGCGATTCCGTGGTCCGCCGGGCGGAAAAAGGGGACAATTTCGGCGTGGTCCTTATCCCCGAAGGGCTGGTGGAATTCATCCCCGAGATGAAGGCTCTTATCGTGGAACTCAACGACGCCATGGCCAAAAACGAAAAGGAATTCGCCGCCCTTGTATCCTTTGGCGATCAGCTTGCCTGGCTCAAGGCCAAGCTCTCCGGGCCGTCTTACGGTCTTATCCAAAGCCTGCCGCCGGACATCGCCAAGCAGCTTTTGATGGACCGGGATCCTCACGGCAACGTCCAGGTTTCCCGGATCGACACCGAAAAGCTCCTTATCACCATGACGGAAAAACGCCTGGCGAATCTTAAGGCCGGGGGCGCGTACAACGGCAAATTCAGCGCCCTGGGGCATTTCTTCGGCTACGAAGGTCGTTGCGCCTTTCCTACCAACTTCGACGCTGACTACTGCTATACCCTGGGTTTCAGCGCCTTCGTGCTCATCGCATCGGGCCTTACGGGTTATCTCTCCAGCGTACGGAACCTGACCGCGCCGGCGGATCAATGGATAGCCGGCGGCGTCCCCCTGACCATGATGATGAACATGGAACAACGCCAGGGCATCCGGAAACCGGTCATCAGGAAAGCCCTGGTGGCCTTGGACGGCGAACCGTTCAAAGCCTTTGCCGCGGCCCGGGATACTTGGGCGGTGCGGACGAGCTTCCTCTTCCCCGGCGCTATACAGTACTTCGGTCCCAGCGAAGTCTGCGATCAGCCGACCCGGACCTTGCAGCTGGAGCATGAGAAACCTTAGAGCCTGTTGCATTTAATGCACAGCATTTTATTTTAATTGCTTACGCAATTAGGAAATAACATGACCAAACGGTCATGTTATTTATGGGAAATATACGAAACCGGCCTTCTGGAAGACAGCATCGTTGAAAGCGGCGGCACTATCATGTATGCTATCAACATACCCCAGGAATCGGTAACCATTCCCGAAACCATGGACGACGTCAGGGCGGCTATGAAGATGCGGAACGATTCCAAGAGCGCCACGGCGGAAACCAACACGTACCGTGGCCTGGGAAAATGGAAGAGGTAACAGTATGCAAATCGATCCTACATTGAAAAATCTTGACGGGCTTTTTCCCCAGGATTTTTCCGAAGACCAAAAGGCTCAGGCCAAGACCCTGTTCCTGAAGAACCTTTCCGCCCAGGCCCACGCCTTCTACGGCGGCAAGATGCAGACCGTACCCAAGTGCGGTCTCTACGGCCTCAACTGGTTTAACGTGTGGTATACCCCGGGGGTGTCCAAGATTTCGACGACTATACGGGATGACAACGACGCTTCCTTTGCCCTCTCCAACCGGGGCAACACGGTAGCGGTGGTATCCGATTCCACCCGCGTTCTGGGTGACGGCGACTGTACGCCTCCCGGCGGTTTGGGCGTCATGGAAGGCAAGGCCATGATCATGAAGTATCTGGGCGGGGTTGACGCGGTTGCCCTCTGCGTGGATTCCAAAGGCCCGGACGGGAAGAACAACCCCGGCAAACTCATTGATTTTGTCAAGATGGTTCAGCATTCTTTCGGCGCAGTGAACCTGGAAGACATCAGCCAGCCCAACTGTTTCAAGGTACTGGATGAACTGAGGGAAGCCTGCGACATTCCGGTATGGCATGACGATGCCCAGGGAACTGCCTGCGTTACCCTGGCGGGCCTCATCAACGCCTTGAAACTGGCGGGCAAGAAGATGAGCGACGCCCGGATCGTGCTTCTGGGCGCCGGCGCTTCCAACACCACCATTGCCCGGCTCATCCTGGCCGACGGCGGCGATCCCGCTAAAATGGTTGTCTTTGACACCAAAGGCAGCCTTCACGCGGGCAGGGAGGACATCAAAAACGATACGCGGAACTACCGGAAGTGGGAACTGTGCGAAAAGACCAATCCCGGAAGAATCGCCGCGATGGAAGACGCCATGAACGGCGCGGATGTACTCATCGCCCTGTCCACCCCCGGTCCCGATACGGTAAAGCGCGAGTGGGTGCGGTCCATGGCGTCCAAAGCCATTGTCTTTGTGTGCGCCAACCCGGTGCCGGAGATATGGCCCTATGCCGCGAAGGAAGAAGGCGCCTACATCGTCGCCACCGGACGGGGCGACTTCCCCAACCAGGTGAACAACTCGGTCTGTTTCCCCGGCATCCTGAAAGGCGCCCTGCTGGTTCGGGCGCGGAAGATCACCGACGGCATGGCTATCCGTTGCGCCCACTCTATCGCGGAGTTTTCCGAAAAGCGCGGCCTTTCCGAAGATAACATCATCGCCACGATGGAAGAGAGCGAAGTCTTTGCCCAGGAAGCCGCCGACGTGGCCCAACAGGCGATCCTAGAAGGGGTAGCCCGGGTCGTCCTTTCCTGGGAGGAAGTCTATACCCGCGCCAAGGCGGATATCGCCGCAGCCCGCGCCTTAGTCGAAGACATGAAGAAGCTGGGACATATCAAGGAGCCTCCGGCGGAAATGCTGGAAGCCGCGCTTAACGAGGCGATTGAATCGGTGAGGAAGTAACTCAAACTGCGGATTCTACGGATTGTTATTCGTTTCTCTATTTGATAGGATCGTTTTTTATCTGTAGAATCTGCTGTTATATAGAATCTGCTGTTATATTGTAGCAAGGAGTACATTCCGATCATGAAGATAGACCTTCCCTATCTCAACAAAACGTTTCCTTTGGAATTTCCCGATGAATACCTCTTGGCGGTGGCGGAACCCAACGAGTTCACATCCGCAGGAACGCCGAAAGAGATGCTGGCCGAAGCCCTGGTCCATCCCTATGGGCCGGACAGTACCGCGTCAGAGCAGAGCGGGCGGAGCCTTGAGGAATTCCTGCGGGGAGGGAGCCAGGTGTTGATCATCGTCAACGACGCTACCCGTCCCACACCCACCGCAGTCATTCTGGAGGGCCTGCTTCCGGTTTTGGAGAACGCGGGCCTTACGGAGGAAAATCTGACCATCCTGGTTGCCACCGGCGCGCACCGGGCCCCTACCGGGAAAGAGTTCCGCCAAATTCTGGGCGATCTCTACTACAAGCTGCGGGAACGGTGCATCCACCACGAAGCCCGGAAAAACGAAGCCATGATCAACCTGGGAACCACCCGGAACGGTACTCCCATAGAACTCAATAAACAGATCTTTAAGGCGGACCGTATCATTGCCACCGGCAGCGTAGAGCCCCACTACTTTGCCGGATTTACCGGCGGTAGAAAGGCTTTCCTCCCAGGCATAGCATCTTACAGGACCATAGAGATCAACCACCGGCAGGCGCTGTCCCCAGCGGCTCGTTCCCTGGCCCTGGAAGGAAACCCCGTTCACGAGGACATGATGGATGCCCTGCCCCTGATCAAGGCGCCTATCTTTTCCGTCATGACCGTTCTGGATAGGGATCAGGGGGTCGCGGCGGTTACCGCCGGGGACCTTTTGGCATCCTTCTACGCCGCAGTGAAAATCGCCCGGCGGATTTTCTGTGTGTCCGTCCCGTCTCAGGCGGACATCGTGGTGTCGGCGGCAAAATTTCCCATGGACATAGACCTTTATCAGTCTCAAAAAGCCATAGATAACGGCGCCATTGCCCTGAAAGACGGCGGCGATCTCATCCTGGTTTCCTCCTGCCGGGACGGTGTAGGCAACGAAGCCTATGCCCAGCTCCTGGCCCAGGCTTCAAGCCCGGAAGACGCCCTAGAACGTATCAAAGCCGGCTACAAACTGGGCTACCACAAGGCGGCCAAGATGGCGGCGGTCTCGAGCCGGGCCACGGTTACGGCAATCACGGAACTCTCGCACGAATGGCTCACAAGCATGTTCATCGAGAGCGCCGCATCCCCTCAAGAAGCCCTGGACAAAGCCATCGCTAAGGCGAAGAATCAGGGGATCTCAAAACCCGGGATACTCATACTGCCTGACGGATGCGTTACCGTGCCGGCGGTGCGGGAATCCCTAAACTCAAAATAACCGCCGCGTCCAGGACCCGCGCGTGCGGGTCTGTCAGTTTATTTTGTAAATACCCTTACCTTGTTAACATTGATTCATCTTAAGAGGCTGTTCCAAAACTGAAGTTTTTGAACAGCCTCTTATAATTAAAAATTATTTTGCCCCAGTGACAAGTGCTTGCCCGCCACAGCTCTCCCCCTTCGTTTTCGTAGGCACAGGTATAGTCGGCAACCATGCCGATCTGATGCCCTACATATTGGAAGTCTCGCACCGTGGCGGACAGAAACACCGAGGGCATATCGGCGGAGTCCGAAGTTGGGGACATAGAGCGAAGGTCCGGCGGCTCCCCGGCGTTTGGGAACGGACGCTATATGCCCTCCCCTTCCCCGGCTGCGGTCAATTCCTCGGTCAAATGCACCTGAAAATACCCGTATACCTGCTTGAGGGAGGTGGAAACAGCCTCGGCAACCTCGTCATTGTATTTGGCAAAAAGGGCGGAAACAGCGGGAAGCGGAGCGCAGGCGGGCTTAAACAGCTCAAACGGCTCGATATTCAGCGTATTAGCGATTTTTACCATGCTGGCGGGGGAAATCCACCGTTTCCCGTTCTCAATATCGCAGAGAAAATTGACTGAAATCTCCAGTTTTTCGGCGAGTTCGGCCTGTGTCCACTGCCGGAAGCTCCGGTAACGCCTGATATTGGTTCGGACTACCGCCCGCAATTCGTCTTCGGTCATATTCTGTCCTGTAAAGATTTATTCATTGAGCCGGTTCCAAAACTGAAGTTTTGGAACAGCTTCCATTGTAAAGATGGCCCGACCTGCTTGACCAACAGCAATTAGCGTTGTAATATATTCGCTAGTTGCCTATATCCAGAATATGGGAGGCGGCGGCTTTGCGGTTCTATAAGGGGCTTTTGTTTTCTTTGGCCGTTTTTTTGGGCAAAACCACCGGACGGTTCCGTAGGGACTAAACCGGCGTTTTGATAGAAGGGGTTATGTGCCATTTTCCGAACATTCCGGAAAAAACAAAAACAGCGGGTTAAAATCCGCAAAATGGAGTTTTTAATGAAGAAACTATTGGCAGTGACGATGTTTGCCGCGGTAATCGGTACGGCGGCATTTGCGGAGGCCCCGGCATTCGCGTTAAGCGCGGGCGCGGGCGGGCTATTCAGCTACAACTTCGGCGGCGGCGTTATGAACGGCGACGACGGTGTATCCATACCCTATCTCGGCGGCGGTTTTTTCGCGTTCTTTGACGCGACCTACGCCGAAGTGAATGTCGGCATGGACTTTGGCAGCGCTACCCTAAAAGGGGAAGGCGCGTATGCGGATTACATTGAAGACACGAAAATGTCGGCCACGAACCTGAACATCGGCGTATTGGGGAAATATCCCATCAGCCTGGGCAGCGTCGTTCTGTTTCCCGCCATTGGTATCAACTACCGCGTAACCCTTGCCGTGAAAGACGAGGACGGCAATGAAATGGACGAACCCGGCGATTTCAGCGCCCTTTCTTTTCTGTTCGGAGGGGGGCTTGATTACGGTATCGGCGAAAAGCTCTATCTTCGCGGCGAGGTTCTTTACAGTATCAGGCTTGCCAGCAAGTTTGAAAGCGACCAGGAACAGGGAGATGCTAAATACAACCTGGGCCACGGGCCTACGGTGAAAGTGGCTGTTGGGTATAAGTTTTAGCAGACGGGGCGGGGCATAGCGGACAAACGGCACATAACCCGGCGGCATAGCCGCCGCGGCCCGCTATGCTCATTTCCACGAGCGGGACTACACCTGCCGCTTTATTTCTTATCTACCGTGATTTTTTTTAATGCAATAATTTTTATACACCCGAGGCTGTTCCAAAACTGAAGTTTTGGAACAGCCTCCCTGGATTTAAGGGAAAACCCGGCCGGACTTCCGTCCGATTTGACCGGTTTTTCCAAGAGCCTGTTCCAAAACGAATCGACTGTACGCTAAACGCGCACGGTTTTGGAACAGCCCCACCTAATAACAGCGTTTCCAAAACATTATTTTGAAAACGCTGTTACGTTTATTGGCATTGCCGTTACCCTATGCTATCACATGACTCTGTATCGGCGAGGGCGGCCCCAGTCGGCCTTTCTCGTTCTGCCAGTACAGCGCAATGTAGAGCGTCTGGCCCTGCTCCGTGTCCTCGAAGGTGAGAATTTCACGGGGGTGGGTGAGCAGTTTGGAATTGATCAGATCTTTGTGGGTTTCGGGAGCAGGGCCGCCCACTTTGTAGCGGGCCACCGCGCCGTTGTAACGCGGGGGACGGGCCGGGTGCTTCACGATAACTTGCAGGTATTCGCCGTTCCCAAGGGTGAAGGGGACGACTTCCGTGGGGTCGGGTACATCGGTGCGGGTAGTGTCTTTGGCATGAAGCCCGCAGTCCAAGAGGATTTCCGGCGTTACCGCGCCCAGCGGGTCCGCGTCGAGGTAGGCGTTCTTTATCTTGCGGATGCCTTTCGTCAGGTCCGCGCGCTTTTCCCGGCGGTCTTCGCGGTCGAGTTTGCCCGCATTGGGGGTTTCGGCGGTGTGATAGGCAGCGGTGTAGGCCGCCAGTTTTGCCGTGTTGCCGGTTACCACCGCGTCGGGTATGCCCAGCAGGGCCGCGTGGGCGCTTATCCCGGCGTTGAAGGTAGTCGCAAAGGTCAGGAATTCCGCTTCGGAAGCGGGGATAAAATCATTACTCATAAAAACTCCTTCGTTTAGGCTATGGCCTTTATTTTATAGGCCGTGGCTTCTATCGTATAGGCCACGGCTTTTTGTTTCAAGGCTATGGCGTTAATTCTTTAAGATATGGCCTCCATTTTATGGGCCATAGCTTTTTTTCTTTGGGCCACGGCCTTTTTTCTTTGGACCACGGCCTCAATTTTTCAGGCTATGGCCTAAAGAGACGATAGACGCTCTTTTCTCCTTCTGGACCGGCATAAACGTCAGGATTCCTTCTCCAAATCTTTGAGTTTTTCGTCTATAAACCGCCCCATAAGGTCCTTAATGTCCTTCAAAGCCGATTTCCGGCAGGTTTTTATCATCTCCGGCAGGTTTGTTTCCGTAGAAAACAGATCAAGCGTATCAATTCCGATGGCTGCGGCAATCCGTTCAAGCATTTCCGGCGAAGGAAAGTTGTTTTTGGTCTCGATCATACCTATATAGTGGGTGCTGGTGTCCACTCTTTCCGCCAATTTCGCCTGTGAAAGTCCCAGGGCGTTGCGGTACGCCTTCATATTTTTTGCCAATACGTCTCTTATGTTCGTCATACCCCACTGTACGTCCTGTTTTTACTCTAACGACCGTGGGGGCATTGACCAACTTTGTATCTGTACTATATTATACTATCTATTAAGTAGTTACAGGATTCTGTGCTACACCCGCCCTTGAGGGCGGGTACCCAAGGGGGGAAACCCCACAAGGAGTTTTTTCAAATGAAAAAATTTATGCTACTTTCGGTTCTCGCGGCGGTTGCCGTGGGCGGGGCATTTGCGGCGCCGGAGTTCAAAGTCAGTGCGGGCGCGGGCGGGTACTTCGCGAGTGATTTTGGCGGGGGAGCTGAAGCATCATCTGGGGGGGAAACCATGTCGATAAAAACCCCCTATTTCGGCGGAGGCGGCTTCGCGTTTCTTGACGCAACCTATGTGGAAGTGTCCTTGGGCGTTTTTGGCGGCGGCGGTACAGTCAAATATGAAGTATCCGGTGAAAGTGAGGACAGCGATATGTCCGTTATGGGGCTTGATATTGGTTTGTTGGGAAAATATCCCTTTGCCGTCAGTGAAAAGCTGTCGGTATTCCCCCTCTTGGGCATTACCTATCGGGTTATGCTTTCCGTGAAAGATGAGGACGGGGACCAAGTTCAAAATTCCGATGGGGATGATGCCGCGGGGGATTTCAGCGCGTTATGGTTTAAATTTGGCGGCGGTTTAGATATTTCTTTCACCGATCATGTTTATATGCGCGGGGAAGCCTTGTACGGGCTGAGGCTTGCAAATACGTTTGAAAAGGACCTGGTTGACCAGTATGAATCACCTGGCGTAGATACGAAAACGCTGCTTGGGCATGGCCTTGATATAAAGATTGCCCTGGGGTATCGGTTCTAAAATTTCCGTTGATAACACACAAAAGCCGCGCGGCGCCGAATTGAGCGATAAACAAGTATCGGGAAATTCGGCGCCGCGCGTTTTTGGGGGGAGGGACGAGGCCCCGCCAATTTCGGCGCAGGGAAGGCGCGGCGTGACGACAAGTATATCATACCTTCCTTACCTACAGAAAAATAAACGCCGATGCCCTGGGTTCTTCATTGACCCTCTTGACGTAATGTTTACTTTTATAGGCCGTGGCTTCTACCGTATAGGCTATGGCTTTTTGTTTCAAGGCTATGGCGTTAATTCTTTAAGACATGGCTTCCGCTTTATGGGCCACAGCTTTTTTTCTTTGGGCCACGGCCTCAATTTTTCAGGCTATGGCCTAAAGAGGCGCCGGGAACGCGGTGAGTCAGGTTTTTTCGTCCAATTCCTGTATTTCCTCGTTGATTAAGCGGCCCAATAGCTCATAAATGTCCTCTAAAGCCGCTTTCCGGTAGTTCTTCATGGTTGATACGGGGTCTATCTCCCTTGAAAAAAGGTCGGTTGGGTCAATACCCAGGGCAAAAGCCAGCTTCTGTATCATTTCAGACGAGGGGAATTTGACGGTATTCTCCAACATTCCAATATAATTCGTTGAGGTTTCCGCTTTTTCTGCTAATAACGCCTGACTCCAGCCCCGGGCTTGCCTAAATCCTCTCAGATTAGCGGCTAATACATCTCTGATATTTGTCATACAAAAGCCTAAATTTAGTTTCTTATCGTAGACGATTGGCTTTCTATGGCAACATCCTTAAGGTATTGATTATATTAATATTATTCAATACCTTTGGTATGAGTTCAGTCGGATTGTCGGTCCGCTTGAATTGATCCGTCTTTTGGACGAAAAACCTGCCTTGAGGCGGGTACCCAAGGGGAGGAAACCCCCACAGTCAGGAGGTTTGTGATGAGAAACAAACTCTTTTTCAGAATGATTGTCTGCGCGGCGCTGGCAATCGGATTGGTTTTGGCCGGGTGCGATACCGGTACGAACGGAGACGGGACCGGAACTGAAAACACCGGTGGTAATGGCGGCAACGGCGATAACCCCGGCGGCAACGGAGGGAACAATGGCGGAAACACTGGTGGGAACGGCAATAACAGCCAGCGAAGGGATTACACTCTCAAAATGGCGCCTGCCGGGGATAACACGTTCACCGTAACCATTTCAGGGGGCGGTACCTGGGAGGCAACCCTCTCGAATATAAACCAAATAGATATGGGGTTAGAACTTGATGGAGATGTCGATTGGCCGACGGGAGGAACGAGAAAACTAAAAATATCTGACCCTGGTTCTATAGGATATTCCCCGATAAGAGAGAGCGACACGGTGATCAGGGTTATCATGAGCCAACACAGCCCCTGGGAAGGAAAAGGTAAACTGAAACTTAAAGCCAACCAGAACGCGCTTACCGACTCTTTTGGCTTTTATATTGACAAGAAAGGAAACACCTGGGCATTCGATACACTGACCGTTGCCTCCAACAGTCAATCAATTTCATTTCATATTCCGTGGTCTCAATGGTAATCTTACATGCAATTTTCGCCCTTGAGGGTGAGTAACCAGGGGTTAGAAATCCCACAGTCAGGAGGTTTGTGATGAGAAACAAACTCTTTTTCAGAATGATTGTCTGCGCGGTGCTGGCAATCGGATTGGTTTTGGCCGGGTGCGATAATGGCATGAACGGAGGCGGTGGGGACGAAACTGAAAACACCGGCGGCAACGGCGATAACACCGGTGGGAACAATGGCGGTAACACTGGCGGCAACGGTGATAACACCGGCGGGAACAATGGCGGCAATACGGGCGGCAACGGCGATAACACCGGCGTCAACACTGGTGGGAACGATGATAACACCGGTGGGAACAATGGCGGCAATACCGGCGGCAACGGCGATAACACCGGCGGCAACGGAGGGAACAATGGCGGTAATACCGGGGGCGAAACAATATCAAAGCCAAGCGTACCGACCGGCGTAAAGGCGACGGCGCTTTCGTCAACCAGTATACGGATTACATGGAATGCCGTATCGGGGGCAACAAGCTATAAAATTTATTCTCCCGAAACCTCAGGTTCTGCCTCTAATTTTGTTGAGCTGGATAC
>JAIRLK010000051.1 GCA_031259515.1 Treponema sp.
ATCAGATGAAGAAATTGCGGTATGACGCCCGGGAAGGCCCCGCCGGATAGATGGAAACCGGCGGGGCCAAAGAATTGCGGGCCAAAGGCTAAAAAATCAGAACGTAGGGGTGGAAGAGAACGGCATGAGGACAATTGCGTTGCCGCCGCCCGGTGGAGGAATCGTTACGTTATTCGCAACAGAATTTTTAGCATAAGCGGTAATAGCGCCGCCATTCCATGATATATACGTTATACCGTCAACCTCCGAGAGGCGATAGTTTGGGGCCGCCACGTTATTCCCCGTGGCCCACAAGACTCTCTTGCTGACACTATCCCCTATGAGAAGGAGCGTGTATTGGGCATGAGTGCTTGCTAAGTCGCTTATCCAGATACCCCGTACGCCGCTGCCGCTCGTACCCGCCGCCCGCCTAAAAGTCACATCTTCTGCCGGGGTATTGCCGGCAACAGGAATATAATCCGCTAAAGTAATGGTCCCTGATCCTGCCGCACTAATATCCGTTGTATATTCGACATTATCGATAGTAATAACGAAGTCGTTTCCTCGAGTGGCATAGGTACTCTGCGCTAAATTGGCAGCATAATAGGCAAGTTTGGTGTTTTCGGCGACGGTGGAGGCGGATTCGGTGAATACGAGTATGGTATCAATATTTGTCACATCCAGATCATTTGCCCATGTCCCCAGCAGCGGATTGCCGCCGCCGCCGCCATTACCGTTATCATCGCCGCCCCCGCCGCCGCCGGCGCCGTCCCCGCATCCGGTAAACGCCAAGGCGAATATCATCGTTATGCTGACGATTCCCATCAAAAACACGTTCTTTTTCATCGTTCCATCTCCTGTTGTGGAATTAAAGAAATAAAATTAGCCAAACGGTTAATCGCCTATGATAATACCATAGGCATAAAACAATGTCAATGTCATAATTTATGAATCTATGATATTACCCTATATTTTGGACTGTGACCGAATCTTTGGACTTGCGTACTATTTTGTCTCAAAATATCAAAAACGCCCGGGGAACCTTGCATATCACCCAGGCAAAACTGGCGGAATACGCGGATATTTCTCTTTCTTCCGTCATTGACATTGAACGATGCCGGACCTGGGTGAGCGACAAAACCCTGTTGAATATAGCGAAAGCCCTGAATATGGAAGCCTATCAGCTTCTCGTACCCGTAAAGCAGAGGCCGGACGGCCAGGAGGGGGAAACCCATATACGGGAACAAATAACCGCCCTGATCCACGCCAAAAAGATTGTCCTGCGAAAAATCGCCGACGAAAGCATGGACGATCTGGCGCTGAAGATCCTGCGGCTCTATGCCGAAGAGCCGCGGTTACCTGGTTGAGGCTTGTTCCAAAGCGGTCAGAGTTCCGAATCCCGGTCTTCCTGGCCGGAAACAAAATTTTCACGTATAGAAATGACCTGCTCACGATCGTAAATGCCCCGTTTTTGATCAAAAAGGACGTGTTTATGATAGTGAATGCTCCATAGCGAGGGCGTTACGGGGGCAGGCCGCGCTACAGCATTGCGATGATTTCAGAATGGTTCCACCGGCGGGCTATGTCGGCGGGACTTTCGGCGGCGATGTTCCGGGTGTTCTTGTTGGCCCCCAGGTCAAGGAGCAAGGCAATGAGTTCCGTGTTCCCGTATTGAGCGGCGTAGTGGAGGATGGTGTTTCCCGTTCTATCTTTGGCGACGATGGCCCTGCCGGCGAAGATGGCCCGTACCGCATCGCTGCCTTTGGAAAGGGCGATAACCCCGGGGGTCTTGCCGTCTCCGCTCACCGCGAAGGGATCCGAGCCGGCTTCGGCCAGGATCCGGGCCGCTTCCCAATTGTTCGTATCCATCGCTATACGCAGGGGAGTCCGGCCTTCGGCGTCTATCCCCGACACCCGGCCTCCCTGAGCGATGATAGTTTGGACTATCGTCGGCGCGGCTCCCTCAAGGAGGGCGATGTGCAGAGGTGAACGGCCCTCGTCATCGGCAATGTAGATACGATCCTTGGTGAGGAGGGTAGATACCATACGCGCCGATGAGTTGCTCAGAGCGATACGGAAGGGGGTCTTGCCCTGGGCATTTCTCGCGTGAATGGAACAGCCCAACGAGAGGAACTGGTTCACGGTGTCTACCCGCTCCAGGGCGACAGCTATATGCAGGGGAGTATCGCCCCGGTTGTTTCGTACTGAGGGGTCGGCGCCCGCATCGGTCAGACGTTCAATAGCGGCGGTGTAACCCATAGCCACCGCTTCCATCAAGGGCGTGTTCCCTTCACCGTCCCGAACCTCCGTGTCGGCGCCGTACCTGATGAACAGAATTTCCAGATCCCGTATGCCCAACCGTACCGCGTCATGGAGCGGGGTTTTGGTGTTCATGGCGTGGGCGTTAATATCGGCGCCAACGACTATCAGGGCTTCCGCAGCTTGGGCCGCGTTCCAGCGTACCGCCGCATGAAGGGCCGTACGACCCAGAGAATCCCGGTTACCTGTGGAGGCCCCTGCGTTGACCAGCGCCTGAACGGTGGAGGCCGAGTTAGCCTTGACCGCTACAAAGAGGGGCGTTTCACCGGTAACGTTTGCCGCTTCCGTATTGGCCCCATTCTGGACAATCAACGGAATATAGGAGTCCAACCGCCAATGGGCCGCATAGTGGAGTATAGTATTCCCCAAGCCGTCCCGGGCTTCCAGAGCGTTCGCGGTGAGCATCCATTCCCGTACTCCCGGGGGATAATTTTTTCCGGGAAAGAAAGTTAGATAGACAGGATTTTCACCCTTAGCGTTCGGGGCGAATATATCCGCCCCCCGGGCAACCAGGATGCGCCCGTTTTCCACAGAGTTGAGGCGTACCGCGAGGTGAAGACTCGTATCCCCTTCCTTATTGCGGGCATTGACCAGGGCATTTTTGTCCAGGATGAGGGTGATGATCTGGGCATCCGCCCTGTTCAGGGTTGCCAGAAGCAGGATCGTGTTGCCCGTACTGTCGTTTTGAAGGACTGTTTCTTCGGTAATTATGGCAGACAAGGTTGAGCGGCGATCTCTCAGGGCCCGTTCAAAGGGGGTGATCCCTTCGTTGTCTACCGCGAAAATATCGGATTTGTACTGGAGGAGCGGGGGAATGTAGGCCGTCCGGTTCCCCTGAACCGCCAGGTACAGAGGCGTCTTCCCTTCAACGTTATGGATGTTCACGTCCGCTCCGCCTTTCAGAAGGGTTTGAAGGATGTCCACATTCCGGTTCAGGGTAATTATGATATGCAGGGGAGAATCCCCGTGTTCATCCCGCAGATTAGGGGATGCCCCGCGAGAAAGGAGCAGGCTCAGGGCTTCCTGGTGAACTTCCTGGGGAATGGCAAGATGCATTACCGAATTCCCCTTGCCGTCCTGGAGGTTGACGTTTGCCCCCCGGTCAATGAGGATCCTCATTATCCCGATATTTCCCGCCCTGGCCGCTTCGTGCAAAGGGGTGGCTCCCGAGGCATTTTTAAGGTTGATATCCGCCCGTTTATCCAGAAGAAACCGGACATACCCGGCATAGCCTGCCTGAGCGGTATAATGCAGAGGGGCAATCCCATCGGCCTGCCTGATATCGTAGTTGGAACTCCTCACCGCCGGAGCAAAGTAGGCATATATCGGAGATTCCGAAGTTCCCCCTTCCCGGATGAGTTTTTCCGCCGTTTCGGCATAGTTCTTTCTCTGGGTATTGGTAAAGGCCAGGTCCAGAGGCGTCTTCCCCGCCTTGTCCCGCTTGTTTACCTCCGCCCCCGCCTTGAGTATGGCTGCCACGGAAGCCGCATCCCCCTCCAGAGCCGCCAGGTGCAGAATCGTCCTGCCGCCGTCGTCAACAGCCTGCACTGATTCGGCTGTAAGGATGGCAGCAAGGAAGTTCCCTTTCGCCTTTATAGCCTCCCGCGCCGGGGAGGAATTCCCGCTTATGGGGTGGTGTATATTTGCGCCGGCAGCCACCAGTACCTTGGCTGTGGCGGCATCCAGGAGCCCCGCGCTGATGTCCAGAGGAGTTCGCCCCAGGCTATCCTCGGCATCAACTTCGGCGTTCATGGAAATAAAGAAAGACGCGAGGTCCGGCGACTTTTGTTCCGCCGCCGCGTGAAGGGGCGTCCTGTCCTGCTGATCCCGGTCCTCGACATTGACCTCTCCCAGGAATTTTTCCCGGGCCCGGTCGGTTTCGCCCTGATCAAGCAGGTTCCACACATCATCGGACGCAGGTTCTGTTTTGGGCATCCCCGCGCAGGCTCCAAGAAACAGGGCAACAAGACCGATACCAAATAACATTCTTCCAAAGCTGTTTATATAGTACCTCATGTTCCCATTATCGGCAAAAAAAGTTCACTACATATAGAAAAAAGCGCCGCAAGGCCGTCCCTCCGGAAAAAGTGATTGACACAAACCGGCGGAATAGGCTATCATAACCACACCATAGGGTTGCGGCCATGGTGGAACTGGTAGACACGCCAGCTTGAGGTGCTGGTGCCGAGAGGCATGGAAGTTCAAGTCTTCTTGGCCGCAAATGTTTAATTGAAAATTAAAAAAGTCTGACGTGAGGCTGTTCCAAACCATCAATCAATAGAGAGGGATTTAGGGGAATTAATTCAGTTCGGAACAGAACAACCGGGTCTCTGAACTCCGGCGCGGGTTTTGATAATCGCGGAATTTAAAAAGTTTTGACTTGGCAATAACTAGGGAATCGTTCACCCCCTGAGGCTATTAATTCACGGGCGAAAAGATCACCCTATTGGGCAAAACGTAAAAAAAGGAAAAAATTGGCGGAGCACAATCTCGTGGGCATTCTATGAGGCTCTGAAAGAAGTTTATAAAACCTTTGGAACCTGCAAAATTTTCCGTTTTTGTCATTAGGGGTGAACGAATCGCTTGTTAGTTAGGGGGGTGAACGAATCGAAAATTAACGACATTTGTCTTGACAAGCTTTAGATTATAGTTCTAAACTCGGAAGCATAAGCTGGTTCCAGGACCCGGCCAGTTTGGGAATTGGCTCTTGAAAAATCACTAAGAACCTCACTGAAGCCGGTTTCAAAACCCGGTTAATTTTGGAACAGCCTTAATTTCTTAAGTCAGGGTGGTGATCAATGACACAGAATATCTCGGTTTTAACTGATTATGCCTACTCAGAGATATTGCAGATGATATTATCAGCAGTTATCCAACCGGGAACCAGAATTCGGGAAGATCTTTTGGCGGCCCAGTTGGGGATCAGCCGTACGCCGGTCCGGGAGGCTGTCAATCGTCTTACGCAGACCGGCTTTATTACCAATATAAACCGGAAGGGCCTGTACTGTGTCAAGGTTACAACGGAAGATCTTCTTAACCTCCTTGATTTGAGGATTACTTTGGAAACACTTTCTTTTGAAAAATGTATCGATCTTGCTTCGGAAGACGATATTAGAGGACTTCAGCAAATTATTGATACTTTCCGTGAGAACATGGGCAATATCCAAAAACTGGAGAAAGAGGCCCAGGGAAAGGCCATAGCGTTTCTGCATAATGATTATGATGTTCGCTTCCATGTCGGTATAGCGAAGGTTTCCAAATCCATACGGCTGATCAAGTATGTGCAGGAAGTGGAAACCATGCTCCTGCTCGCCCGGCGTCGTATTTATGTCAGCGCCGAAAGTCTTGAGATTGTAGCCCTTTCATGGCTTCAGCATGGGCAGATGCTTGATGCGATCCGCTTACGGGACAAGAATAAGTCAAAGTATTTGCTTGAGGAACATCTGAAACTGATGAGGGAAACCCAGGTAACTATTGAAGACGAACCGGAGGACGAAACGCAGCCCAATATGAATCAGATAGCCCTTGAGAGATCCTGTGGTTAATTCCAAATCCTTTGTTCTATCCGCCTCATTCCCCGGTTCCAAAAGAGGCTATGAGGGCTTGAAAAAGGCCCTTGATGCAATAGCGCCCTGGCATTTTACCACCGTCGAATATTACAGCGAGGGTGTTTCTGCCGGCAAGGTCTCCCGCTTAATGGAAGGCCGAAGAAGCATTTTCCTTGCCGGCGCCCTGCAAAAAGCCGCCGGACTCAATCCCTGCGCCCTGGATAAAGATGTCCGCGACAAAGCGGTGGCGGAACTGGGAGAATGTTTCCGTTTTGCCCGCCAGGCAGGTGCCGGCGCGGTCATGCTTTCCAGCGGCCCCCGCCCCGAACATGAATCGGATGATCCCCAATGCCTCTTATATCTTAGGGACTCTCTTGAAAGGCTTCACAAACTGGAGCCTGAGTTGCCCATTCTTTTGGAACCCGGTGACCGTGATGTGGAATACCGCCATCTTTTGGGACATACCCCGGTTTCGGTGGAATTCGTTGCGGTCTGCCGCAGGGAAGGGCTGCCCCTGGGACTTATCTTTGATATAAGCCACGTTGCCCAGTTGGGGGAGGATCTCCACACTGCCTGGGCGGTGGCCAGGTCTTGTTGTGATCACGTACACTTGGCAAACTGCGTACTGGAAAGACGGCATCCCCTATATGGGGATAAACATCCTTTTTTGGGGGTTCCCGGAGGGGTGTATAGCCATCAGGATGCCCGCAACTTTTTATCGGTCCTCCAGGAGGATCCCCTGCCGCTGACCGTGAGCCTAGAAGTCATTTGCCCTCTCAATGAGCCGGAAGACCGCTTTTTCTCCCGTCTCGTTTCCGATACCCGCTGGTTTTTTGACTGGAAACCGGGTACTCCTCTGTCGTAATTCTTTGCATTTTATCGAAGAGAGGCTCTCCTAAAACCCGGCTTTTCGGGAAAGCCTCGAAATTTAGAGATTTTTCATTATTCTTGAATAATAAATTATAATTTATAAAAAATTTTATTGACAGATGGAAAATACGGGGGTATAATTCCTTGAGGCTGTTCCAAAACCCGGTTAGTTTTGGAACAGCCGCGCTTAGATAACGAAGGAGGTTCATGGATGCCCGTACCTGCAACGCCAGATTCCGGAAGAAGATTGTACAAAAAGTGGAACGCCTATAAATACCCGCTTTTGTTTTTGGCCCCCTGGGTAATCGGACTGTTCGTTTTTTCTGTCTATCCTATTATTTCGTCCCTGTATTTATCTTTTACCAACTTTAATCTTTTCAAAAGCCCGGATCTTATCGGGCTGGAAAACTAAAAACGACTCGTTTTAGACCCCCGGTTTATCAAGGCCTGCGCGGTAACGGTAACCTATGTTTTCTGGGGCGTGCCTCTCCAGCTTTGTTTTGCCCTTCTTCTGGCCCTGATGCTGAACCGTGGTATTCCGGGTTTAAGGTATTTCCGGGCCATTTATTATCTGCCCGCCCTGCTGGGAGGGAGCGTCGCAATATCCATCCTGTGGCGGCAGGTGTTTGGAATGGATGGGCTTCTCAACAGCGTTCTTTCTTTGCTGGGGTTTCCGGAGGCAGTTACCTCCACAGGCTGGATTACCAATCCCAATAACTCTATATATACCCTCATTATTCTCCGGGTGTGGCAGTTCGGTTCTCCGATGATCATCTTCCTTGCCGGGCTTAAACAGATCCCCCTGGAAATGTACGAGGCCGCTTCGATAGAAGGAGCGGGGGCGTTCAGAAAATTCCTCAGCATAACCCTCCCTATGCTATCGCCCATAATTTTGTTCAACCTGATTATGCAGATTATTTCAGCCTTTCAATCATTCACACCGGCGTATATTATCGGCGGTACAAGCGGGGGCTCCCTGGACAGCCTCCTTTTTTATACTCTTTACCTTTATATTATGGGTTTCTCCTATTTTAGAATGGGAATGGCTTCCGCCATGGCCTGGGTATTGCTGGTGGCAATAAGTATTTTAACCTTTGTCATTTTCAGGGTCTCCAGGAACGTAGTTTTTTACAGTGATACCGAATAGGGAGTATGTCATGGTGAAGCGGAAGAAGACCTATTCGATAATCATGCTCACGGTGATATGCCTGGGCGCGGTGATTATGATTTATCCGCTGTTATGGATGGTTGCCAGTTCTTTTAAGCCCGAATTGATGATATTCACGGACAAGAGTCTCCTGGTCCGTGAATTCACGGTTGAACATTATATCCGCGGCTGGCGCGGGGTTTCGGGTACTACCTTTCCCGATTATCTTTTCAATACCCTTAGTGTGGTTATTCCCGTTGTGGTCGGGGTTTTGCTTTCCTGTTCCATGGTCGGCTTTGCTATGGCAAGGCTCCAGTTTCCGTTCAAAAACCTTGTTTATGCCCTTATTTTTCTGGCCATGATGCTTCCCCTTCATTCGACCCTTATACCCCGTTACATTATGTTCAAAAATTTCGGATGGATGGATACTTATCTGCCCCTGACGGTTCCGGGTTTTTTTGCCACCCAGGGATTTTTCTGTTATTTGTTTATCCAGTTCATGCGCGGGATTCCCGGCGAACTGGATCAGGCGGCGAGGATCGACGGCTGCGGGCCTATTTCGATTTATGTGCGGATCATTACCCCGCTTTCGGTTCCCGCGTATTTAACGGCGACCCTTTTCTCCTTTATCTGGACCTACGATGATTTTTTCTCACAACTGGTTTACATAAACAAGCCCACGGGCTTCACCATTGCTTTGGCGTTGCGCCAATATATCGAAGCCCTTGAAATGTCGGCTTTTGGGGTATTGTTCGCCATGTCTACTCTGTCTCTGATACCCATTGCCGTCCTCTTTATTTGTTTCCAGAAATACCTGGTTGAAGGAATTGCTACCACAGGGTTGAAAGGATAGGGAAGTGATTATGAATGCGGCTAATGAAAAAGAAGCCCCGTTAAAGACAATTATCGTAGGCGCCGGCGGGATAGCGCAAAAACATGCGGAAGCATTGACGCGGATCGCTGGTGTGGAAATTGCCGCGGTACTGGACCCAAGAGAATCCAATGCCAAATCCCTGGCGGAAAAATACGGCGGCAGGGTAATACCAAGGCTTGAGGAGGCTTTGGATGATGTGTGCATGATCCACCTTCTGACGCCGCCCTCAAAGCGCCTTGATTATGCCCGGCTCGCCGTACAGGCGGGGAAACATATCTTCTGCGAAAAACCCGTTGCCGTGACCCTGGATGACGCCATGGAACTGAAACGGCTTACCTGTGAGTCGGGTGTTTTCTTTATGACCGGTTTTAATATGCGTTTCCGGCCAGGGTACCTGATGTTGAGGGAAGATGTGTTAAGCGGCAAATTGGGAAGCATCATCAGCGTATGGAGCCACCGTATAGGGCCCGGCGCGGGATTTAACGCGCCCCTTGGTGACAGTTGGCGAACCGAGCCCGGCCTTGTCTGCGGTATGACCATAGAATCGCTTTCCCATGACATTGACATGATACGGGGGCTGGGGCTTGAGATTGAAAAGGTTTCAGCCTGGGTATACGGCAGCAGGACGGATCTT
>JAIRLK010000176.1 GCA_031259515.1 Treponema sp.
GTTTAACATCCGGAAAGCCCCTGGGCGCGCAAGGGATTGCAGCGGAAATCCTTTTGGCTTTAGCCAAAAGATTGGAGCGAAAAGCCCGGTTTGCGGCGTTTTACGCCGCAAATGCGTCCCAATTCCGAATTCTAAATGAGATATTAAACAGGTTCTTAGGCAGCCGCCCCTTTTCGACTAGATTAATTATTAGGCAACAGCAATTTTACATTTAGGCCATTTGAGTCGGGGTGGGATATAAAAATAACCTCTAAATGGCCAAATTTGGAGGTTTCGAGGAGGGAAAGGAGTCACTGATCCGCAGAATTGTGCCCCTACAAGGGTAAATGTAAAATTGCTGATTAGGCAATGCGGACTATTGACAGAAAAAATTGATTTCTGGTATAATAAAAAATATCAGGCGGCCGTTGTATAACGGTATTACCCAAGCTTCCCAAGCTTGTGACGCGGGTTCGACTCCCGTCGGCCGCTTTTACGTAATTCCTTATCGGAAACAAACCTATACTGATTTTTGGCCGTCCGATTCACCCTATATGTTACCCTGGTCTGCGTCATACCTTCATAACCCTCGGAAGGCTTGCGGGGATACCCGGCTATGATGTGTTTCGGCGGGTATTCTGCCGGCTCATTCCGCAGGAGATCGAGGGGCGCTTTATGGCCTGGGCGCATGATCTGAATTTTCGTCCTTGGTGATGAACCGGACGGGTAATGTAAAATGCCGCGCCTTCTGTGGCTATTGACAGGATTTCAAAATAACAATAGGGTATGAAGTATACCTATCAGGGGTGCTGGATAGTTCCGGCTGAGAGGAAGCGGCGCGACGCTTTCAACCCTTTTAACCTGATCCGGATAATGCTGGCGTAGGGAACGGTTTTTTACCCGGTAAAAGGGTTCATAAGCTGTTTAAGCGCCTGCACGGTTATCCGTCCGGGCGCTTTTTTGCGTCCGGGAAAAAACATGGAGGCATAAAATGGAACAGCTTAAAACGCAACCGCAGGCAAGCATAGCGATTCAGGTGCTGCCTAAAACGGCAAGCGGGGACGAAACGCTCCGCATTGTCGACGCGGTGATTGCCTATCTTAAAGGTACGGGGCTTACGGTCTTTGTGGGGCCTTTTGAGACCACGATTGAAGGGGATTTCGACACGCTCTGGGACGCGGCTAAGGAGTGTCAGCGCATCTGTCTGCGGGAGGGGGCGGAAAGCGTGTCCGCCTATATCAAGACGGCGTACAATCCCGGTTCGGGGGTTTGGTCTATCGAAACGAAAACCGCCAAGCATCATGCCTGAAAAACCGGCGGTTCAAAAGTCAGGCATTCCGGCGTGGAAGCTTCAAAACCCCCAGTCCCTGGCTCTGGGGGCGGTTCTCGTGCTCCTGTGGCAGATTACCGCCATGACAGGATTACTGCCGGCCTATATGCTGCCAAGCCCGGTCCGGGTAGTACAGGCGTTTATCGCCGACTTCCCCCTGCTTATGCGCCACCTGAGCCGCACGCTCGTTGAGGCCCTGTGGGGCCTGCTCCTTTCCGTGGCGGTATCCTTGGCGCTGGCCATCCTGCTGGACGCAAACCGATTCCTCAAGCGGTCGGTAACGCCGTTGTTGCTCCTTACCCAGACCATGCCCGCCATCGCCCTTGCGCCCCTCCTCATCCTCTGGATGGGTTACGGCATGGCGCCGAAGATCGCCCTGATCTTCCTCGCCTGCTTCTTCCCCCTGACCATAGGGCTTTTAGGCGGTTTTGACCAGGCGGACGGGGACGCGATCAGGCTCCTTAAATCCATGGGGGCAAAGCGGCGGCAGGTGTACCGGTACATCAAAATTCCCCAGAGCATGGGCGCTTTTTTTTCGGGGCTTAAAATATCAAGCTCCTACGCGATCATCGGCGCGGTGATCTCCGAATGGCTGGGAGGAGACGCGGGGCTTGGTGTCTATATGGTCCGGGTCCGCCGTTCCTACTCCTTCGATAAGATGTTCGCGGTAATACTGTTGACATCGGTACTAAGCCTCTTGCTTATGAAGCTGGTAACGGAGTTGGAAAAGGCGGCCATGCCGTACAAAAAAGAATCCCTATTCCCGCCGCCTAATACGAAACAATAACACAAGGAGTATAATAATGATGAAGAAAACAGCCGGCATTGTTATTTCAGCAGCAGCGCTGCTCATTATCAGCGCCTGTGGAGGACGTAAAGCGGAAGCCGGAAACATCCGGGTAGTGCTGGACTGGACGCCGAACACCAATCATACCGGCCTGTACGCCGCCCTGGAGAAAGGCTGGTTTGCCGAAGCGGGTCTTACGGTAGAAATTATGCAGCCCCCGGAGGACGGCGCCTTAGTGCTCCTCGGATCGGGGAACGCCGAATTCGCCGTGGACTTTCAGGAATCCCTGGGACCAGCAGTGGCCCGGGATAGTGATGCCCTGCCGGTAGTGGCGGTGGCGGCCATCATCAGCCACAACACTTCGGGAATCATGGCCCTGCGGGAAAGCGGCGTAAATAGTCCCAAAGACCTGGCGGGGAAACGCTTTGCCTCTTGGGATACGCCCCTGGTAACGGAGGTGATGCGGAACATTGTTGAAGGCGACGGCGGGGACTTCAGCACCGTGAAGATGATCCCCAACTTTGCCACCGACGCTTTCTCCGCTTTGGAAACCGATGTTGACGCCATCTGGATCTACTACGCCTGGGACGGCGTTGCTGCGGAAGTCCGGGGCCTGGACATCACCTACCT
>JAIRLK010000244.1 GCA_031259515.1 Treponema sp.
TTGCTTCGATAATTGGGATTTTACCGGTATTTTCAGTATAGTTTGGGTGAAACAGGCGGTTGAAGATAGGCAAGAAGCGAAAAAATGAAGGCTGCTCCCATTCCGTTCGTGTCTGTTCGCGTGGTTTCGGACTATAAGTCCGGTGGTTAAATTCTTCTTCTTCATGGTAAATGTAAAATTGCTGGCCCCGCGACTGAACGAATTGCAATACCGGAAAGTTTTTGCTATACTAAATTTGGAAATTTGTCCCCTGTTCGGTTGTACCGTGTAAATCATACGACCGTAGGGATTGGGAGCGTTATGGAAGGGAGAAAAAGCGTTACTAAAACCTTCGGTATATTGACCGCCGGGGGGGATTGTCCGGGACTTAACGCGGCAATTCGGGGAGTTTGCCGGGCCGCTTATGACCGGTACGGTATGGCGGTTATCGGCATTGCCAACGGATACCGGGGGCTTATCGATGAGACCGTAAGGGTTTTGCGGCCCGTGGATTTTCAGGGGATCCTTACCCGCGGGGGAACCATTCTTGGGGCAAGCCGGGAAAAACCCTTTAAATCAACGCCCGGAGACGATGAGATAAGCGGGGACAAGGTAAAGGCGATCAAGGAGACCTACCGCAGGCTCAGCCTGGACTGCCTTGTGGTACTGGGAGGCAACGGGACCAATACTACCGGTTATCTTCTGGCCCAGGAAGGGCTCAATGTAATAGGACTCCCCAAAACCATCGACAACGATATTGTCGGCACGGATCGTACCTTTGGCTTTCATTCCGCGCTCAGCATCGGCACCGAGGCGATCGACCGGCTGCATTCCACCGCCGAAAGCCATAATCGGGTAATGGTGATCGAGCTGATGGGCCACAAGGCAGGCTGGCTTGCCCTCTATGCCGGGGTTGCGGGCGGCGGGGATGTGATCCTTATCCCGGAAATTCCCTATGACATAAAAGCCATCGGCGAACATCTGCTTGGCCGCATAAAAAGCGGGAAAACTTTTTCCATTGTAGTAGTTGCGGAGGGGGCGCTTTCAAAGGCGGAGGCGAAGATGGACAAAAAGGACCGGAAGAAATACCGGAACGAGACGGTGGTTCCCTCCATCGGTTACCGGGTAGCCCGCGAGATTGAGGCTGAGACCGGAATGGTAACCAGGGCTACCGTTCTGGGCTATATGCAGCGGGGCGGCATACCCAGCGCCTCGGATCGGGTTCTTGCCACAAGTCTCGGCACGGCGGCGGCGGATCTTTTGGCGCGCGGAGAATACGGCCGTATGGCTGCCCTTATCGGAAATGACATTAGTTCTGTCGACCTGAGTGTTCCGGCGGGAAAGGTAAAGACCGTTCCCCGGGATCATTACATGATAGATACGGCCGTCTCTGTGGGAACCTGTATGGGCGAGTGAGTAAAAATATGGATGCGGTTATGAAAAGGGCGATGTTAATCTTCGCGGTTTTTCTTGCCGGTTGCGGCGGGGATTTTGGGCCTGTAGAGGAGGGATACCGGGGTGTTTTCGATTACAAACCGGATGCCGGATTTTCCCAGACCATTACCGCCACTATTGAGGGGGATCTGGTGGCGATCACCAGGAACGATAACAGTACCGCCAGCCCTTCGGGGAATGTCCGGCTGGGGAGCTTTCATGTTTCTTCGGCCATAGGCAACAGGTATAATATGATTGACGGCGCCTCTATCTACGTACTTTACAACGGGACGGAGAGGATCGGGTATTTTAATTCCGGCGAAAAGGATATTTTCTATCCCGGCGCGGACGACAGCCGGCAGGACTACTTTATACGGCGCGGTTCGAGTGCCGTGTTTGAGCCGGAAGAGCCGGAAGAGCCGTATTATTATTAGGCATCAGGCCGAACACCGGGTTTTGGTTAT
Organism: Treponema sp.; assembly: GCA_031259515.1. Taxonomy (GTDB): domain Bacteria; phylum Spirochaetota; class Spirochaetia; order Treponematales; family Breznakiellaceae; genus JAIRLK01. The sequence goes on from JAIRLK010000244.1 coordinate 1,878, forward strand.
CGGCCCTGGATAAGCAAGGAGGTTGAAGATGGAAACAGGTACTCTACGTCCGGTTATCAGGGTTTTGGAGGACAAATGCGTTAACTGCCACCGCTGTATCATGGTGTGCCCGGTCAAGATGTGCAACAACGGGTCCGGAAGTATCGTGGACCATCATCCCCAGCTTTGCATCGGCTGCGGGGAGTGCATAACGGCCTGTACCCACGGCGCCCGTATCGGCATTGATGACTTTGACCTGTTCATAGAGGATCTGAAAAAAGGCCGGGAGATAGTCGCCATCGTTGCCCCCGCCATAGCCGCGGCCTTTGAGAACAATTATCTCAAGGTAAACGGGTTTTTGAAATCGCTGGGGGTCAAGGCCGTATTTGACGTGATTTTTTGCTCGGAACTTACGGTTAAGTCATATATAAACTACATGAAAAAAAAGAACCCCTCGACGGTCATCGCCCAGCCCTGTCCCACCCTGGTTTCATTTATTGAATTGTACCGGCCGGAACTTATTCCCTATCTGGCGCCGGCGGACAGCCCCATGATGCACATCATGAAGATGATCAAGCGGTATTATCCCAAATACAAGGATTGCCGGATCGCCGCCATAAGTCCCTGCTTTTCCAAGAGGCGGGAATTCGACGCGGTGGGCATCGGCGACTACAATGTGGCTATTACTTCGGTCAGGAAATACCTTGAAACTTCCGGCAAATCCATCGATTCCTACCCGGCCGCCGATTACGATAATCCCCCGGCCGAACGGGCCGTGCTGTTTTCAAGCCCCGGGGGCCTTATGCGGACGGCCCAGCGTTACGACAAAGATATTACCGGCCGTACCCGGAAAATCGAAGGTTCCCCGGAAGTGTATCACTACTTTGCCTATCTTTCCAGCGCCATTAAGAAGGGAAGCGCGCCGGTTTATAAACTGGTCGACTGCCTCAACTGCGCCATGGGCTGCAACGGCGGCCCGGCTTCGGGGAACAAGGGGAAACACTTCGACGATGTGGAATATTTCGTGGAGCGGCGGCAACAGGAGATGAGGAAGAAATACCAGCCCAATACTATTTGGAAGAAACTGTTCAGCCGGAACAAACTTGAAAAGGTACTTGATTCCTATTGGGAAGAGGGACTGTACGCCCGTTCCTATACGGACCGGTCTGCCATATATAAA
>JAIRLK010000304.1 GCA_031259515.1 Treponema sp.
AATATTTTAAAAATCTCGAATAATGTATAAAACAGTAGACAGATTATAAAATAAAATGGCCTAAATATATCTTTTTCAGGATTCTTTTGAGTCAAAAAGTTTGATACTTTGAATTGCTGGCAGTGGACGAGATATGTTGACTTATAGTAAAGACCATGACAAAATATCGCTGGTAAACTAATAATAGCGAGGGGGAACCATGGTATTAGCACCGGTCAGAGTGTGTTTGCTCCAATATTTTTAGAACATTACCCATTTTTCCCGCAATTATAATAGTGTCTGGACACTAGGAGCCTGTGGGATATGCTGATGCCAGTTCCTCTAGATCATAGGGGGTCTCTTGATATACGTAATTGAGCCAGTTGGAGAAGAACAGATGGGCGTGAGCCCGCCAGCGGACCACCGGAGCGTTGGAAGGATCGTCTCCGGGATAGTAGTTCCGGGGGACGGCGATGGGAAGCCCCTTGGCAAGATCCCGGCGGTATTCCCGGTCCAGGGTCAGGGGATCGTATTCCAGGTGGCCGGTTACATAGATTTCCCGGCCTTCCCTGGCGGTGGCGATGAATACCCCCGACTCCTCCGTTTCAGACTCTATGGTAAGGGCGGCCTCCGACGCGATGGCGTCCCGGTTAGACGCCGTATGCCGGGACTGAGGCGCCAGAAACTCATCGTCAAAGCCCCTGAACAGGGTGGTATGTCGCTCGTTCACGCCATGGGGAAAGATGCCGAAGAGTTTGGCCGCCAGCGGCTCTTTGGGGATGCCGTACCGGCGGTAAAGCCCCGCCTGTGCGCCCCAGCAAATGTGCAGGGCGGACCAGACATGGGCGGACGAATAGTCCAGAACCGCCGCGAGTTCCTCCCAGTAGTCTACCTGCTCAAAAGGAATGGTTTCGACCGGCGCGCCGGTGATGATGAGTCCGTCAAACCGTATGCCTTCCTGGAGTATCCATTCGGAGTTGAGGTAAAACTTTTCCAGATGTCCCGGCGGCGCGTTCCGGGGTTCATGGCTGCCCATACGCAGGAACGTGATGTCTACCTGAAGCGGGGTATTTCCCAAAAGGCGCAGGAGCTGGGTCTCGGTATCCACTGTTGTGGGCATTAAATTGACAATACCCACCTTCAAAGGCCGTATATCCTGGTGTTCGGCCCTGTCATCAGTTATGACAAAAACATTTTCTTCCCGCAACGAGTTGTAAGCCGGCAGGTCCTTTGGAATCTTTATAGGCATAGTACATCATATTATGATCCACGCCGCAAAAAATGGCAAGAATCCGCCCCCGTTTTTTCAGGACATAGCAAGCAACAGGACCCGTGCAGGAACTGCGTAGCATTTTCCGCACGGGTCATTACGTCAACATTCCCTGGAGAACCGACATATAATCGTTAAGGTACATGGCGTACTCCGGGGATCCCACGATTTCCACGCAGCCCTGTTCCACACCTTCCACGAATCCCACGTCTTTCAGGAGTACCTTGAGGGCCCCGGCGACGGAGAAAAAATGAAACAACACAAAGGGGCTGCGCCGGGTATAGATCCCATGACCGGATTTGGATTTGCCCGCTTTGACCCTAAGATAGGCGGCCACAGCGGGTTCCGCACCGGGGCCGCCGGGACCGTCAACCAGGAACTGGTAGATCCGGTCCGGCTGGCGGCGGCACCATTCAACCATGCCGGGGTCCCCCAGCTTGTTGTACGTGGAAAGCGCACGGGTGATCATGTAGAGGCTCATCTTTACCTTGAGCTTCTGCTTGTCCGGATCTTTGGGCTGACTGGAGGGCATCATGATCATCAGGGACATGAGGAGGGAGAAAACTTTGACCAGGGTTCCCAGCCTGCCCAGCCCCCTGATTGACGGAAGGACGGCGCCTCCCCGAAACATGGCGTTCATCTTTGCCACAGAGGAAAAGGTCAGGGCAATGTCGGGATTTTCCGCCGGCCCCTGAACCACGGAAAAATCACCCGTATCAAAAACCAGATGACAGGCCAGAAAGCTCTCTTCCCCACCGGGATTTTTGGCGCCTATCTGCACCACCGCCTTGACATTGGCAAACCGGGCCTTCATAACGGGATCATCCTCCAGAACAACCCGCATCACCGGAAAGGCCGCGTTAAAAAACAGTTTCGCCGTCATTAGGTCAATTGCCGTTGCTTGATCAGCCACCTTACAGCCTCCTTGTGCGGGCCTTATTCATCGTTCCAATCTTCATCAGCCTCGAATTCCATGCCCATCATTTCCCTGACTTTATCGACAATACCGTTACTGTCAAGGCCATAGTGAGCGTAGAGATCCTCCGCATACCCTATGACGGCAAACTCGTCCTGGATGCCGTGCTTCTTGAACACGCAACCCTTGCCGGATTCGGCGATAACGCCCCCCACAGCATCTCCCAGACCGCCTGAGACATTGTGTTCCTCTACGGTAAGGATGCGCCGGGTGTCCGTTACCGCTTTAAGGATGGCCTCCCGGTCTATAGGCTTGATGGTATGCATGTTGAGAACCCGCACCGAAAGCTGGTCCTGTTCCGCCAAGGTCTTGGCAGCCTGGACCGCCTGAAGCGCCGCAATGCCGCAGCAGATGATGGTGATATCCGTCCCATCCCGCATAAGAACGGCCTTGCCTATCTCGAAGGGATACTCCTCGTTTTCATAACAGGGAGGCTCAAAGCCCCGGCCTATGCGTATGTACACCGGCCCTGGTATGTCAACGCAGGCCCGCACGGCCCGGCTGGTTTCAATGCCGTCCGCCGGGACGATAACCGTCATGTTGGCGATGGCCCGCATTATCGCCAGGTCTTCAGTACAGTGGTGGGTCGTGCCCGCGTGGCCGAAGGAGATTCCCGCGTGGGTGGCGATGATCTTGACCGGCAGGTTCTGGTAGGCAATATCCGTGCGGACCTGCTCACCGGCCCGCATGGCGGCAAAGATCGCCATGGTGGAGGCAAAGGGGATAAGCCCCGCCTTGGCAAGCCCGGCGGCTACGCCCATCATGTTCTGCTCCGCGATACCCACGTTAAAGAAGCGATCGGGAAAGGCGTTGGCAAAATGCACAATGGCGGTGGTATTTGCCAGGTCCGCCGTAAGCCCCACGATGCGGGCATCGGTTTTGCCCATTTCCGCCAGGGTCCGCCCGTAGATTTCCCGGGCGGTCATGGTAGCCGAATCATAACAATTCCAGGTGGTTCCGGTGGTAATCTGGGCCATACTATTCGCCTCCCGATATTTCTGCTTGTAAGATAGAAGCCTTTGCCGTGGCCGCCAGCTCCGAGTCGGCGGAACCGTAATGCCAGACGACGTTGTTTTCCATAAAATCAACGCCCTTGCCCTTGACAGTATTGGCCAGGATCAGTACCGGCTTGTCCGTAGCGGCCCAGGCCCGGTCCAGGGCGGCAGCCAGTTCCGTAAAATCATGGCCGTTCACCTCGATAACCTCAAGCCCAAAAGCCCGCCATTTACCGGCGAAAGGTTCAAGGCTCATCACTTCCTCGGTTTTGCCGTCTATCATCAGCCGGTTCCGGTCAACGATGGTGATCACGTTCCCCAGCTTGTAGTGGGCCAGGGACATGGCGGCTTCCCACACGCTGCCTTCGCAACATTCGCCGTCCCCCAAAAGGCAGACCGTCTTCCAGTCCTGCTTGAGATACCGAGCCCCCAGTCCCAGGCCCACGGCTATGGAAAGGCCGTGTCCCAGACTGCCGGCGGACACGTCGCAGCCTATGACCTTGTTGCTGTCCGGATGCATGGCAAAGGGCGAGCCGAAGTGGTTAAAGGATTTCAGCTCTTCTTCGGGGAAGTAGCCTTTTTTTGCCAGTACGGGGATAAAACCCGCGGCGGCATGGCCCTTGGAAAGGATAAAACGGTCCCGGCCCGGCCACTGAGGTTCAGCGGGCTTAACGGCGAGGTATTTAAAATAGAGTATGGTGAGTATGTCGGCGATACTCAGGGAACCGCCGATGTGGGCGCCCCCTGACCAGAGAACCACGTCCACCATGGTAAGCCTGAGATCCCGGGCGGTCTTTTTAAGCGCCGTAGATTCCTCTTGGGTAATAGGCATAGCGTACCTCTCTTAATGAAGATTATATCTGCAATACCGATACATTAAGGGGTAAGCCGCGGATTTTAACAACCCACCGAAGGGCCTCTGAAGTCCGGCCCGATCCGGCGCTTTACCCCCTCCCGTCTAGGATTCGGAGGACCGCGAAAACGGCCCCCCGTACCCCCGGAAAGCTTGACGTATCGAAATTGTTAAATTTAGTATAAACTATTTCTATGGGAAGTCAATAAAAAACTTGGCGTTTTCGTGCTGCGGCAATGGTCGCCATTATGAATTTTTTTATACGTGAGGCTGTTCCAAAACCGTGCGCGTTAGCGCACAGTCAGTCAACCACCCCCGGCAAAGCCGGGGGCTTGAATTCGTGAGCCGCTCAATGCGGCTTTTGTTGTTTGTCATCCCATCCCATCCTTCCAGTTCTTTTTGATTTGTTCCTCTGGCCTACCCCGCTTAATTTAATTTCGTTTTACCCATTTATCCACTTGATTCATGAAAAGGGTTTAATACCCCGCCCCTCTGGGGCGTAAAACTGGGGGTGGGGGGGATTTGTTCCCCCACATGCGCAAAGATTTCAAGGAGAAATCTTCAATAGGGGCTGTAAAAG